>CBDURC010000075.1:0-13007 GCA_965369635.1 uncultured Anaerolineales bacterium
GGCCGGCGGGTACAGGGGCATGTAGGCCTGATGATGACTCATCACACCGGGGAGCTGCTGCATGAACGAAGTGCGGATATCCCACGAGCGATAGGCCGAAGGCATCAAGTCCGGCCCGTACATGCTGGTGTAGATGGGGGCTTCAGGGAAGAGCTCCACCAGTCTCTCCAGCACGTTCTCCGCCCCGCCCATTTGATTGAGCCAATCGTGTACCAGCGCGGCTTTCAAATTGAGTCCCCCTCCGCTCAATCGGCTTGATCCGCTGACTACAGCCCCGTCGGAAAGTCAACGAACGTCGTTCCCAGACCGAACGTCGTTTCCAGATGCCGAGCCAGCGCCTGCAAGCCCACTTTCTCTGTGGCGTAGTGACCGGCAAAGATGACGTTGATGCCATATTCGGCAGGATCGTGATAGACGTCGTGCAGCGGTTCGCCGGTGATGAGTGTGTCGCAGCCTGCCTTGGCGGCCCTGGCAATCTCGCGGGGGACGCGACCGGACATGATGGCCACACGCCGTACTATCTCTGGACCGCAGCCCTGCACTCGTGGTCTGACTCTCAGCTCTACCTCAATCTGCTCGACAAGCACGCTCAGTGTCAATCCAGATGGCGCCCGGGCTTCCACCCCCACATCGCTGAAACTTCCCGTCACCTTGAGACCCAATTGCCGCGCTAACTCCACGTTGTTGCCTACCTCTGGATGACCATCCAGAGGCAGATGGACGGCGTAGAGCGAGCAATCCGCATCGAGGAGAGCCTTCACACGCCGACGATGCGGCCCCGCCAGCGGCAACGGTTGACCCCAGAACAGGCCATGATGCACTATAAGCATCTGTGCGCCCGCAGCGATGGCCGCCTCAATGGCTGCCTGGCAACCATCCACGGCGAAAGCCACGCGGTGCACTTCGGCAGCGCCTTCCACTTGCAGGCCATTGTTGGAAACGTCCTCAATCTCCTCGGTTTTCAGGTAGCTGTTCAGATGGTGAACCAGCGCGCTCCTCTGCACTACTGACTCCTTCGTTGGTGGGAGAGGGATTGCTCGTCGCCGTTCCCTCCCCCCCTCTTTCCCCCCCATTGGGGGGGACGAAAGGGGGGGGGGCGGACGCGGAGAACCCGATTGCAGACAGAAAACCAAGCCCGCAGCCATCTCCTCATGCTCTGCCTGACCAGCCCCGCCCCAAGCGGGGCCAGTCCCGGGGATGTTTGACTGCCGCAGCGGCCCTGCGCAGGGAGTTCTTCAAAGAGCGACGACGATCCGAGCTCAAAGTAAAGTAAACGCTGATGGCGGCCGTCACAAGCACCGCCCCGCCAAGTCCGAGCATGACCTGAGGGATGCCCACCCAGTCGGCCAGACCGCCGATGGTTAGCATGGGCGGGATGCCGATGAGATTGCTGAGCATGAACTGCACAGCGAAGACGCGACCCCGCATGGTCGGCGGTGATGCCTCCTGCAGAATCGTTTGCCCCAGGATGCTGACGCTAGACATAGTCAGCCCCAACAACAGGCTGATGCCCATCACTGCCGTGGTCACACTCAAGGCAGCCTGGGGGTAGAGATGCAAAAACGGCTCCGGCAGAATGCGGTATCCCTGAGTCACCAGCCCCAGCGCGGTGAAGCCTAGGCCCACCATCACCAGGCCGACATTGCTCAGCCACTCCTTGCGCGCGCGGTATCCGAAGCGGCCAATCAGGGCGGTGGCTACCAGCATGCCCACACCCGCAGGAGCGAAGACGAACACCGCATCCTCTGGCGCTTTCCCTAGCACACGGGAGGCGAAACCGGGAGCAAGCATGGCCATGATCATGATCACCGTGGCGATGAGAGTTAGATGGGCCATCGCCAGGAGCACCCTCCGTTCCCCCATGACGAAGGCCCAGCCTTCGCGCACATCTGCCTTGGTGCCTTCCCACCTCGAAAGGGACGATCCTGTCGGTCTGGCAGGCGAAGCCACACGGGGCAGCCTGGTCACCGCCACCGTGGCTCCCAGATACATGAGGGCGATAGCCACGAATGCGCCGCGGGTGCCGACCAACTTGGTGGCCAGCGGTCCCAAAATGATAATACCTACCACCTGCGAAATAGCCAGCGTGAGGTTGAAAAGGGAGTTGGCTGTCAGCAGACGGTCCTCGCCCACCAGCAAGGGGATGGTGGCGGCTTGGGTAGGCGCAAAGAACTGACCTATGGCTGAGGAGACGAAGGTGATGGCATATATGCCCAGCAACAGCCACCATCCCTGCAGGACACCCAACACCAGCAGATAGCCACCCACCAGCACGACCCGCAGCGCGTTGGAGCCGATCAGGACGGCCTTCTTGGGCCAGCGGTCCACCATCACACCGGCCAAGGAACTGAACAGCACACCCGGCAGGGTGAAGGCCAGAATCACCAGCCCGATGTGCATGCTAGACCCCGTCAGTTCTTCGACCAGGACCATCAGCACGAAGTGGATGGCATGCTGTGCGGTTTGCGCCAACGTCTGAGCGATCCAGAGGGCGCGGAAGGGGCGGTTGGTGAGTACGGGGCCAAAGCCTCGCTTCGACGCTATGGACATTAGTCTCCCAGGCAGTCGCTCAGACACCGTCGGGAGCGCAACTCCCTCTCGGCAGAGGTGTCAGGTATCGGTGATCGGGCTATCTAATCACTGGTCACTGATTACTGCAATTGGCTCACCGCGGGGTATCAAAGTTTTGACCCGGCGTCGGAAGGCACGGCGTGTCAGGAGAACCCGGCGACCACATTGGCAGCAGCGAATGCCGATGTCCGCGCCCACGCGCACAATCTCCCACTCATAACTACCGCAAGGATGTGGCTTGCGCAATCGGACAGTATCGCCTAGGTGAAGCTCCCAGGGTGCTTGCATACGCACGTTACCCGTCAGCATAAGGGCTCACCCCGGAAACAGCAACCGCTTCCCAACAGACAAGGGCCACGCACCGCTGCTGCGCGCTACTCGCTCGCACCAAGACGCCCTCCTGACGGCTCCACGCTCTCATCCTCTGCTGATTCACTATGGTGATTCAGTGAGGCCGCATGGGCATGATCACATGCGTGAAAATCTCTCGGCCAGCCCCCACGGGGCGCAGCACTCCCGGACTAGTGGGACCTTCCGTCTCCAACACGACTTGCTCTGTGCCGATGACCGAGAGGACATCGGCGAGATACTTGGCGCTGAAGGCAATCTCGATCCCGGTTCCCTCTACAAGGGCATCCATCTCGCTCACGTTATCTCCCAGATCCGCCGAGGTTGCCGTCAGAGTGACGGTGCCACGAGCAGGAGGCGCAGAGCCGCCGTCGCCGGGCGTGACTTGCACTTGCACGATATTCGAGCCATCCCGGGCAAAGAGGGACGCAACCCGCACGGCTTTCAGGAAGGCATTGGTGTCGAGCGTCGCGCGCGTCGTGTACGTCTTGGGAATGATGACCGTGTAGTCGGGGAAAGTACCCGCAATGAGCTGAGATACCAGGTCCACGTTAGGCATGTGAAAGAGAGTCTGATTGCCTGCCGGTGTGAACGCAACCTGTACGGCTGCTGCTTCTTCCTCTTCATCCCGCTCTGGAAGTTGGCCGATGATGCGAGCCAGTTCCATCATGCTGCGGGCGGGGATGATGACCGACACAGGTTCCGATACCGGTTGGTCGAGTTGGGTTTCGCGCACCGACAGACGATAGCCATCGGTGGCAGCCAAGGTGAAGAGCCCGTCGCGGAAGCTGGCATTCACCCCTGCCAAAGTGGGGCGACTCTCGTCAGTAGCGGCAGCAAAGGCAACCTGGTTTATCATCTGCCGCAACCCCGTGGGCTCCAGTTCGACCATCCCATTCGCTTCGACCGTGGGAATCATGGGGAACTCGCTGGCATCAATCCCTTTGATATTCGCCTCGTAGCGCACACATCTAAGGTTCAGGCTTTGAGTGCGCACCACAAGGTTGAGATCAATCCGTTCGGGGGGCAGGGTGTTGACGAAGTCCGTCAACAGGCGCGCTGGTACGGTGGTGGCCCCCTCATCTTCCACCTTTGCCCCTACCCAACAGTGAATGCCGATTTCCAGATTCGTGGCTGAGAGTCGCAGCCGCCCTCGGTCAGTCTTGAGCAAGATGTTGCCCAGGACCGGCAGCGTGCTGCGGTGAGAAACGGCACGACCGACGATAGAGAGACCCTTGGCCAAATGCTCTTGCAAGCAGGAGACACGCACGACATTACCTCCTTGACCTGATGCCCGCCATCAAAGCGCGGACTGTGATGAGCTTCCGGTTTCCAACCTCAAGTATATCACTGATGGCCATTTCCTTCAAGAAAGACAAGCGCACGTCCGTTCATTTTGTTATGGCGTCTCTTTCCCGTTCAGCAGGTGGACCACCTGGCCCGTATCTCCCGATTCGATCATCTTCTCCGCCAGGAAGATGGCCCTAAGCGCTTCCTCGCCGGTGACTTCCGGTCGCCTGCCGCACAATACGCAGTTGACGAAGTCTTCGAGCTCCACCCGTAGAGGTTCGCGGCGTTTCACCTCGTATTTGACCCGACGACCCTCGCTTACGCCCATGATCGCCGACAGGCCCTCCCACTGGCCATTGGCGAAGGCATTCTCGTAGAAATAGAAGTCCTGCGTCAGGTAATTGACCAGGAACATCCCTCTCTCACCAAGAAGTGCTAGCTCTCGGATCTTCGTTGGGGTCAGCCAGTTGATGTCCAAAACGCCAACTGTACCGTTCTCGAACTTCAGCACGCCCAGAAGGAGGTCTTCGTGAGATGCGTGGATCTTTCGCTCTGTCTCGGCGTAAAGACTCGATATCGGGGAGTTGGTGATGTATTCCATGATATCCAACTCATGCGTTGCCAGATCGAGGATCACGCCCACGTCATCTACTCGCGGCGGGAACGGCCCCACGCGACGGGCGTGAATCTGGTACACCCGCCCAAGCTGCCCGTCTTCCAGGTGACGCTTCATCTCCGCCACGGCAGGATTAAAACGTTCTATATGTCCCACGGCTAGCTTGATTCCCTTTGCCGAAGCGGCAGCGATCAGCTCCTTGCCCTCTGCAACGCACAGGGTGAAGGGTTTCTCGATGAACACGTGGATGCCGCGATCAATCACCTCCTTGGCCATGGGGTGGTGCAATGCTGTAGGTACGACCAGGGAGACAAGGTCCACTGCCTCCTGATCCAACATGGCCCTGTAATCAGCATAGGGCCGGGCCCGATAGGTGCGTGCGACTTTGTACAGTGCCGTGGGATCAACATCAGCTACAGCCACCAGGTTCACGTTGGGCATTGTGGCGAAGACACGGGCGTGATTGCCTCCCATAGACCCTACGCCGATGACAGCTACGTTAGGCATCTGGTTCTCATCAATCAGTTTGTTCATTCTCCATCCTTTGATTATGTGTCGGACGTATGCAGCAGCACCGGAGAGACCCACGCCGACGCTATTGAAACAAGATAACCGGCACCTGAGCCTCAGGAGGCACCGGTCACCTCGGTGGCCCGTCGATTCGGAGGCATTGGAGCCTCATGCAATCTCTCCCAGGCGGATTGATGTTCCACCCTTTGACTGCCCGACGATCAGCCGTCGGACTACGGAGGTCAAGAGGACAAGACATCAACACAGCACGGGAGACACGTCAGTATGCTAGATAGGCACAGGGGCTGGGTGTGGCATCTTGCCCTTCTGCGGCTCGAGTGGCTCGCTCTCCGTGTGCTCTTCCTGCGCTGGAAAGCGGGAGCGTGCTGATGTTGGTAGCTTCGCTGTGTCCCCAGGCAGGCCAGCCATTATCGCGGCGAATTCCTCGCCTTCGATAGTCTCCACCTCGATCAAACGTCGAGCGAGCCGACGGTGTGTTTCACTGTTAGTGGTAAGGACGTCCTTGGCTCGAGTGTATGCTTCCCCGACAATACGACGTACTTCGCGATCGATCTGTCGTGCTACCGCTTCGCTGTAGTTCCGCTGTTCGCCGATTTCCCTGCCCAGGAAGACCAACTCCTCTTTCCGGCCAAAAACCATCGGGCCCAGCTTCTTACTCATCCCATATTCGGTCACCATCCGCCGCGCCAGCTTGGTCACTCGCTCCAGGTCATTGGTCGCTCCCGTGGTGATGTCGCCGAACACGAGCTCTTCCGCTGCCCGACCGGCCAGTGCGGCTGCCAAATCATCCTCAAACTTGGCCTGGCTCTGGAGATTGCGGTCCTGTTCTGGCAAAATGAACGTGTAGCCCAGGGCCATGCCGCGGGAGACGATGGATACCTTGTGCACCGGATCGCAGAGAGGCAGCTTGGACTGCACCAACGCATGCCCCGCTTCGTGATAGGCGATGATCTCCTTCTCCTCTTCCGAGATCAAACGGCTCCTCCGTTCCGGCCCAGCGATCACCCGCTCGATGGCCTCCTGAAACTCGGCCATGCTGATAGTCTTCTTCTCTCGTCGCGCCGCTAAAATGGCGGCCTCGTTGACCAGATTCTCGATGTCCGCGCCGACTAACCCTGGCGTCCCCCTGGCCAAAACGGACAGGTTCACGTCTGGTGCCAGGGGCTTGCCCCGCACATGCACCTCCAGGATGGCCTCGCGGCCCCGCACATCGGGGCGGTCGAGAATGACTCTACGGTCGAAGCGGCCCGGTCGCAGGAGAGCAGGGTCGAGGATGTCAGGGCGATTGGTGGCGGCAAGCAGGATGATGTTGGTGTCGGTGTCGAAGCCGTCCATTTCGACGAGAATCTGGTTTAGGGTCTGTTCCCGCTCGTCGTGGGAGCCGCCCAACCCTGCGCCGCGGTGGCGGCCGACGGCATCGAGCTCGTCAATGAAAATGATACAGGGGGAGTTACGTTTGGCCTGGTCGAACATGTCGCGGACGCGGGAGGCGCCGACGCCGACGAACATTTCGACGAACTCGGAGCCGGAGATAGAGAAGAAGGGGACGCCGGCCTCACCGGAGACGGCCTTGGCAAGAAGGGTTTTGCCGGTACCAGGGGCACCGACGAGGAGAACGCCTCTGGGGACGCGGGCGCCGAGGGCGGTGAACTTCTGGGGTTCCTTGAGGAACTCGACGACTTCCTGAAGTTCTTCTTTGGCTTCTTCGACACCGGCGACGTCCTCGAAGGTGATGGTGGGTCTATCGCCGGCGAACATGCGTGCCCGGCTTCTGCCGAAGGAGAGGGCCGGGTTTCCGGCCCCTTGAGTCTGGCGCAGAAGGAATATGAAGAACACGGCCATGAAAGCCAGTGGCAGGAAGGTGGTCAGGATAGGTCCCCAGACATCCCACCAACTAGGCACAGCGAATTCTACTTCCACCCCGGACAGGGCTTCATGTGATACGCCAAGATCGCGCAGCGTTTCCAGAGCGGTAGCCTCAGGTTCCTTGCGCGAGAGCACCTTGCTGCCGTCATTTCGCTGAATACGCAATTCGTCGTCTCTGATGACGATGCGATCAACTTTGTTGCTGTTGATGTCGGCAACCACCTGGTCCAGGGGAACAACCTGGACATCCTCTTGACGACGGATGATGGAAGAGTACAGAAAAGCTGCAAGGGCAATCAATAACAGCAGGGGTAGCAGACCTCTGCGAGCTGAGCCAGATTTCATCAGGTGTCGGTCCTCCAACCGCAGTTCTCAGTTGCTCTGTAATATTATCACATAATGGGCTATGCTGTCAAAAGCGACGAGTGCGCACCATTTGCTTAGGGATAAGCTGGATGATATAATCATGGCACTAGAAAGCGCCAACATCCCTATCCCCAGCGAGGTGACCTTGCCCCTTTCGGGCTGGCTGCTGACGCCCAAGGCTCACTTCCCTGCCCTGCAGACCTTCCTGATCGCTGGCGGCTGGGGCGGCTGGGCTGCCTGTTGGGCTCCCCGGCTTCCTACGCTCTAGGCTACTTCGGCGGGCAGTTCCTCGTCGAGGGGTATGGCAACTACATCATGGTGAGAAAGGATGACACCGAACGCTTCGACGTCTGATTTGCCCGCTGGGGCGATGCCGTATCGTTCTTTTCGCGCCTGTTGCCCATTGTGCGCACTTTTGTCTCCTTCCCGGCAGGGATGTTCAAGATCTGCCTGGGCCACTTCGCCCTCTACACATTCGTGGGCTCTTTTTTGTGGTGTGGCGCACTGGCGCTGATCGGCTGGGCCTGGGGCGACCAGTGGGAGCTTATCTTAGGCAAGATGGGGCCTCTCAAGTATGTGGTTGCTGCAGCGATTGTCGCGGGCCTGGGCTGGTATCTCTGGCATCACAGTAGGTCGGAGCGAAGACAGTCCCTGGCGGATTCTTAAAGTTCGGACAAAAGCGCCCCGAACCCTATCGGCGAAAGAGACTTTTGTCGCAGACAGGTGGCTGTTCTGAAGGTACAATGAAGGCATCCTTGCTCGTCAGGTAACCCTTTTTGACCCTACGAAAGGAGGTGGTCTGCTGGGACTAATCATCTCGCAATCTTGTCCGACGACAACAATTCAATCCCCCACAAATACCCAATGAAGAAGAGGAGAAGAAAACATGAAGAAGATCATTTGGGCCCTGTTGGCCCTGCTTGTTGTGACCAGCCTGCTAGTATCCGGTTGCGCTCGGGCCACGCCAGAACCCGAACCTACCCCTGTGTCAGTGGAGAAGAAAGAGGAGCCCACCAAGGCGCCTGAGCCCACCCCAGTGCCAGAGAAGAAGGGCCCGACGGGCACCGTGAGCCTGTGGCACGCTTGGAAGGAAAATGAGATCGAGTCGCTGAACGCAGTGATCGCCGCATTCCAGGGCGAGAATCCTGACGTGCAGTTTGACATGCTCTACGTACCTTTCGATGACCTGCGCGGCAAGTACGAGACCGCTACGGCCACCGGCGGCGGGCCGAGCCTGTTGATTGGCGCGGCCGACTGGGGTCCTGCCCTATTCGACGCCGAACTCGTGGCTGACATCTCGGCCATGACGGACGAAGCCTTCCTACGCACCATCAACCCTGCCGCGCTGGGCGCTGTGAAATACCGCGGTGCGTTGGTCGGTCTACCGCAGACGATCAAGGGCGTGGTGATGTACCGCAACAAGTCCATCATCGCCGATGCCCCGACAACCTTCGATGAGCTGAAGGCCGCGGCTGAGGCAGCCACCTCCGGCGACACCGTTGGTGCCGACCTGGAGTATGGCTTCTTCTTCGCAGCCGCACACCTGAATGGTGTGGGCGGTCTGCTCATGGACGACAGCGGCAGCCCGTTGTTCAACGACGAGAAGGGTGTGGAGTGGCTGACCCTGCTCAACTCCTTCAAGGATGCCGGTCCGACCGAGTACTACACCGACAACGATGTGAACCTGTTCAAGGCGGGCAACGCCGGCATCATCATCGACGGCACCTGGAACATGGCAGGCTTGGCGGAGGCCATTGGCGCCGACAGTCTGGCCATCGATCCCTGGCCGGCTGGCATGTCCGGCTACGTGCAGACGGAGAACATCTATCTGAGCGCCAATGCAGAGGGTGATGACAAGGACGCCGCTTGGGCCTTCATGCAGTACTTCCTCTCCGCCGAAGCGCAGGCTCTCTTGGCAGACCCGACCAAGGCCGGTCACATCCCGGCCACGGCTGGCGTCGAGGTCACCGACCCCCTGATGGCGCAGGCCGCCGAGGCCTTCGCTGGTGGCGCTCCCTTCCCGGTCATCCCCGAGATGGGCGCCTACTGGGGCCCGATGGACACCGCTCTGAAGTCGGTCTTCGACGAGGGTGCTGACCCTGCTGCTGTGCTGAGCCAGGCCAACAACTCCATCACCGCTGCCATCGCCGAGATCCGAGGCGAGGCGCCGCCAGAAGAAACGGTGGCGGGAACGGTGAGTCTCTGGCACGCTTGGAAGGAAAACGAGATCGAGTCGCTCAACGACGTGATCGCCGCCTTCCAGGCCAAGAACCCAGACGTGCAGTTTGACATGCTCTACGTACCTTTCGATGACCTGCGGGGCAAGTACGAGACCGCTTCGGCTACCGGCGGCGGCCCGAGCCTGTTGATCGGTGCTGCTGACTGGGGCCCGGCCCTCTTCGACGCTGAGTTGATCGGCGACGTTCGAGGCTTCACCAACGCTCCGTTCTTGGCTTCCATTAATGAGGCAGCCATGGGCGCCGTGAAGTACAACGGCGCACTTATCGGTCTGCCGCAGACCATCAAGGGTGTGGTGATGTTCCGCAACACGAGCATCATTCCCGACGCCCCGGCGACCTATGAGGATCTGGTTGCTGCTGCTCAGGCGGCCACTGCTGGCGATGTCGTCGGCGCCGACCTGGAGTATGGCTTCTTCTTCGCGGCCGCACAACTGAACGGTGTGGGCGGCCAGCTCATGGACATCAACGGTGACCCGATGTTCAATGACGAGAAGGGTGTGGAGTGGCTGAACCTGCTCAACTCCTTCAAGGATGCCGGTCCGACCGAATACTACACCGACAACGACGTGAACCTGTTCAAGGCAGGCAAGGCCGGCATCGTCATTGATGGAACCTGGAACATGGCTGGTCTGTCGGAAGCCATCGGCGCCGACAACCTGGCCATCGACCTGTGGCCGACCTACGGCGAGGGTCATCTCTCCGGCTACGTGCAGACGGAGAACATCTACATGAGCATCAACGCCGAAGGCGACGACCAGATGGCGGCTTGGAAGTTCATGGAGTTCTTCCTCTCGCCCGAGGCGCAGGCTCTCTTGGCTGACCCGACCAAGGCCGGACACATCCCGGCCGTAGCTGGTGTGGAGGTCGCCGATCCGTTGATGCTGCAGGCCACGGAAGCCTTCGCCGGTGGAGCGGCCTTCCCGGTCATCCCCGAGATGGGCGCTTACTGGGGCCCGATGGACACGGCACTCAAGTCGGTCTTTGACGAGGGCGCTGATCCCGCAGAGGTGCTGCAGCAGGCGTTCGACAGCATCACCGCCGCGATTGCCGAGATCCGCGGCGGCTAGGACCACCCGTTCTTACAGAAGTGGACGTAACTGGGCGCAGGTGGGGGCTTTGTCCCCTACCTGCGTCCGCCCGCATTCTACAAACCCCTTCTCGCATTACGCACAGCTACTCCGTTCACAGGAGGTGACTTATGGCTGCAGCTGAAATGTCCTCTCACACTCCGGGCAAGCCAGCAGGCCGCTGGGCCAGGTTCCGCCGACTCCTGAAGGGATCCCGCACGGCCTGGCTGTACATCCTGCCCTCTGCCTTGGTGATGTTGTTCATCACGCTCATTCCTCAGCTCTACCAGATCTGGATGTCCTTTACTGACTACCGGGTCAAGAACTTGCGCTTCATCCTATTCGATTTGGCCACATGGGAGAAATACCTCCCGACCTTCGTTGGCCTGCAGAACTACGTCAAGATCCTGACCAACAGCCTGGCCATCGAGAACTACGATTTCTGGCGCTTGCTTCTGTTCAACGTGACCTGGACGGTGAGCAACGTTTTCTTCCACGTGTTCCTGGGAGTGGCCATCGCCTTGGCGCTCAACAGCAAGAAGTTGATTGGTCGGCGGATCTATCGCGCCCTGTTCGTGCTGCCATGGGCGATCCCACCCTACATCAGTGCCCTGACCTGGCGAAACATGTACGACGATCGCTTTGGAGCCTTCAATCAACTCCTGGGCCTCGTCAACAACTGGCTGGGCACCAGCTTGCCCACCGACACGCGCTGGTTGACTGTCACCGCGCCCCCCATCGGTGGACTGCTGAGCTTCTTGCCGATGGCATTCTACGCCCTACTGCTTGCCAACATCTGGTTGGGCTGGCCGTTCATGAGCGTAGTGGCCACAGGGGCGTTGCAGTCCATTCCCGCCGAGTTGTACGAAGCAGCGTCAATAGATGGCGCCAGCGGCTGGCAGAAGCTCCGGAACATCACCATTCCCCTCCTCCGTCCGGCGATGATCCCAGCCATCATGCTGGGCACCATCTGGACTTTCAACCAGTTCAACGTGATCTACTTCATCTCAGAGGGTGGACCTTTCGGACGCACCGAGATCCTGGTCACCCAGGCGTACAAACTGGTGACGGTACAACGCTTGTACGGCGCGGCGGCGGCCTTTGGCTTTGTGGTCTTCTTTGTGCTGCTGATCATCACTCTGATTCAGAACCGCTTGACTCGTGCGACGGAGGCCTACTATGTCTAAGAAGCAGAAGGAGATACTGCAGCAAATCGGCCTCCAGGCCTTTCTTCTTCTGGTGGTCACCGGGGCGGTTATGTTCCCGATCATGTGGGTGGTTTCTCTGGCCCTGGACCCGCGCAACATCGACAAGCCGCTGGAGCTGCGGCTGATCCCGCCCGGGGCGTCGATGGATGCCTTTCGCCGGGTCTTGTTAGAGCCGTACGGGCTTCTCTGTAGGAACCCCACTGACCCTTCCTCCTGCATGACCTTTGCGCTGCTGCTCAAGAACAGTCTGATCGTGGCGCTGGGCACAGCGTTGATCGTAGTGCTGCTGGGTGCTACCGCAGCCTACGCCTTCTCCCGCTTCCGCTTCATCGGTCGGGAGTCGGGTATGTTGATGTTCATCGTCCTGCTGATGCTGCCTACCACGGCCACTCTGGCCACGCTGTTCGTCCTGCTCAGCCAGGTCAAGATCGGCGGGGAGTCCCTCCGGTTGACGCATCCAGGCCTGATGCTGGCCTATGCCTCCAGTGCCTTGCCTTTTGCCGTCTGGAATCTGAAAGGCTACTTTGATACGGTCCCCAGGGAACTGGAGGAGGCAGCGCGAATCGACGGGGCTTCGGCGACTCAGACCTTCGTCCGTATCATCCTGCCGCTGTCGGTTCCTTCCCTGGCGGTGACGGTGTTGTTCTCCTTCATGACCGGCTGGACAGAGTTTGTCATGGCCTGGACGTTCTTAGAGAATCCATCCCGCTTCACCCTGGCCATGGCCCTGCGCTCCATGCAGGGGCAGTTTGCCACGCCTTGGTCAGACTTCGCGGCCATGTCCATCCTGATGACCATCCCCATCCTGATCCTGTTCTTCCTTCTGCAACGCTACCTGGTATCAGGGTTGACGGTGGGCGGGGTGAAAGGATGACGTCGCCTCATTCGATACTATCGACACTAT
>CBDURC010000076.1:0-12915 GCA_965369635.1 uncultured Anaerolineales bacterium
TGAGCGGACGGTCATTGAGGAGACCCCGCTTGCCATCTATGTCAACGGCCGCGAGCTGGCGACTCTGATGTGCACTCCCATCGCCGTGGACGACATGGTGATGGGTTTCCTGATGGGGGAAGGGATCATTGGCAAACCCGAGGAGGTAGCGCTGCTCAGGGTCTGTCTGGACGAGGGCCTGGTCAACGTGCGCTTGGTCAGACCCGAGGTGGAGCTACCTCAGCGGCGTATCCTGACCTCCGGCTGCAGCGGCGGTGTGACCTTCGACGATCTGTCGGGAGTGCACGAGCCGCTTGTCTCCTCACTGCGTGTCTCGCCGGCCCGTATTGTCAAACTGATGAACCTCTTGCAGCGTTCTGGGCCGTTGCACGGCCGCGTATGGGGCTTGCACACCTCGGCGCTCAGCGATGGCGAGACGCTGCTGGCGGTGGCGCAGGACGTGGGGCGTCACAATACAGTTGACAAGGTCTGGGGCGAGTGCTTGCGCCGAGGCGTTGATACCGAGGGGAAGCTGTTGCTGTCCACGGGCCGCATAAGTTCGGAGATGCTCAACAAGGCGGCCAAGATGCAGGTGGTGCTGGTGGCCAGCCGCACGTCGCCCACCAGCCTATCGGTTCGGCTGGCGGAGACCTGGGGTGTCACGCTGATCGGCTACGTGCGTGGGCAGCGGATGGATGTGTATACGCACTCCGAACGGCTAGAGATGGCATCGCCGTCCGCTTAGCCGGAGTGCGTCGTCTCTGACGATGCAGCAAAGCCGGAGACTTTGCACTCCAGAGGGAGTGAGGGGAGGGAAATGATGGATGGCTGATCCTGGGTGTGGCTGAAGACAGACGGATTACCGGTGTAACTGATCCAGATCGTTTGCTGCAACGCATAGATCAGATATGCCGCCACAACGTCGAGCCTACTCGTGGAACGCAATCCTATCATTGTCACTTTCCTGGCCAGGCTGGGGTTGGTGAGCCGAATCGGCACCGGTATCCCGCGGATGATCCGTCTGATGCGGGAGCATAGCTTGGCGACGCCGGAGTTCCAGATCATGGACAATCAGTTTCAGGTGGTGCTGCGTCGCCCCAGGAGAGTTCAGGAATGACCGTGATCATCACCGCTTGCGAGACCACCTTCGGCTGGGTGGGCGTCGCCGCTTCGGAGACGGGTCTGGCGGGGTTGACGCTGCCACAGCCGTCGGAAGCGGCAGCGCTGCAGCGGCTGCAGGAGCAGTATGGCCCTGGCGAAGCGGACGATGGGCGGTTGGCTGGGCTCAAAGCCAGACTACGAGCATACTTCCGCGGCGAGTCGGTGAGCTTCGACGATCGGCCGCTGGATGTGCGAGGGGCCACCGAGTTCCAGCGCCGCGTGTGGGAGGCCACGCGTGCCATTCCCCGCGGCGAGACCCGCACCTATGGCCAATTGGCGCGGGATGTCGGTTCCCCAGGTGCAGCGCGGGCGGTGGGACAGGCCATGGCGCGCAATCCCTGGCCCATCATCGTGCCCTGCCACCGCGTCATCGGCAGCAGCGGACAACTCACTGGCTTCGGCGGCGGGCTGAAGATGAAACACCGGCTGCTGGAAATGGAAGCATTTGAAAGAATCAGCGAGTAGGCGAACCAGCGACTCGCTGACTCATCATTCCCGTCAGTCCCATCAATCGACTCCCAGGGGGCTTCATGCAGATCGGAATTGACGCCCGGCTGACATACTACACGACCGCTGGCATTGGACAGTACACCATCAACCTGCTGCGAGCGTTGGCAGGTATAGATCAGGAGGATGACTACACTGTCTTCCAGAGCCGCAAGGCCAATTCGCCGCTGCTGGAAGAGGACAACTTCCGCTGTTTGGGGCTATGGACGCCCAGCCACCACCGCTTCGAGCCCTACCTGCTGGGTCTGGAGTTGCTGCAGTACTCGCTCAACCTGCTGCATAGCCCCGATTTCATCTCTCCCTTCGGTGGGAGCTTCAAGTCCATCATCACCATCCACGACTTAGCGTTTCTCCACTACCCGAATTTTCTGACCCGAGAGAGCGCCCGCTACTATGGCCGCATTGACCAGGCGGTGCGCCGCACCGATCATATTATCGCTGTCTCCGAAAGCACGCGGCGCGACATCATCAATCTGCTGGGCGTACCGGATGACAAGATCACCGTCATCTACGAGGCTGCCGATCCCCTCTACCGCCCGCTGGGTCGTGCCGAGGCGATGCGTTTCGTCCGCGACCGCTTCGGGCTGCCCGAACGGTTCATCCTCTTTGTCAGCACTATCGAGCCGCGTAAGAACGTGCAAGGGCTGCTGCGGGCCTATCGTCAGTTTCTGGATGACTACAAGCTGGACGTGGGCCTGGCGTTGGCGGGCGCCCGCGGCTGGCTGTTCGAGGAGGTATTCCAGCTCGTGGACGAGTTGGACTTGCGACAGGCGTGCCACTTCCTGGGAAAGGTCAGCCGCGAGGAGTTGCCCTACCTCTACAATGCCGCCCGCTGTCTGGCGCACCCTGCATTCTACGAAGGGTTCGGGTTGACACCGTTGGAGGCCATGGCCTGCGGCACGCCGACGGTGGTGTCCAACGTCTCCAGCCTGCCGGAGGTGGTGGGCGACGCTGCACTGCTGGTGGATCCCGAGGATGAAGAAGAGCTCATCGTGGCCCTCTGGCGGCTGGTGACCGACGATGACCTTTGGGCTGAGTTGCGGGACAAGGGATTCAAGCGGGCCCGCGCCTTCTCCTGGGACAAGACCGCCCGCCGCACGCTGGAGGTGTACCGGCGGGTGGTAGAACGCGGATGACAGTAGGATTGGCAAACTGGTACACTGGTAGGTTGGGAACAGACTGACCAGTTACCGATGTGCAAGCGTTGGATTTTGCTCTTTCGCTCTTTCCGCTGTTACGCTGACCAAGTGGGGAAACGATGATCAGGCGCAAACGTATCCTCATCCTGACTCCGCAACTGCCTTACCCTCCTTGGCAGGGCACGGCCATCCGCAACTACAACCTCATCGTCCACCTGGCGGCTCGCCACCGGCTGCATCTGCTGTGCTTCCTCCAGGAGGGGGACGAGTTGTCTTCCGACTCCCCGCTCTTCCGCCACTGTCAGCGCATCGAGACCCTGCCCGCGCCGCAACGCACGCTGGCCCAGCGGCTGCAAACCACCGCCTTCTCCCCACTTCCTGATATGGCTCTGCGCCTCGCATCCCGTGCTTTCCAGGAGCGACTGGCAGACCTGATCGCCGGAGAGACCTACGACGTGGTGCAGATCGAGGGAATCGAGATGGCCCCCTATGGGTTGTGGCTGCGCGCTTGGCCTCGCTTCGCCAGCCTCACCCCCCGTCCGTTGCTGGTTTTCGACGACCACAACGCCGAGTATCTCTTGCAACGGCGCGTCTTCGAGACCGATGTCGGGCTGCCGCGCCGCTGGGCGGGCGCGCTCTACTCACTCATCCAGTGGCGGAAGCTGAGCCGCTTCGAAACGCACGTCTGCCAGCAGGTGGACGGCGTCGCCGCTGTCTCGCAGGCGGATGCCACGGCGCTGCAGCGTCTGGTGCCTGGACTCGACCCCGCCATTGTCCCCAACGGCGTGGATCTCGAGCTATATGACGAGTCCACCTCACTAGCCAAGCGCGGCGATGTTCTCCTTCATCCTTCTTCGTCCTTGGTTTTCACAGGCAAGATGGACTTCCGTCCCAATGTGGACGCCGTGCTTTGGTTCGCCGATCAGGTGCTGCCCCGCATCCGTGCTGCGCGACCTGGGGTGCGGTTCTACGTCGTAGGTCAAAAGCCTCATGCTCGACTCGACTCGCTCCGGCAACGGGATGACGTGACCCTCACCGGCTGGGTCGAGGATGTGCGTCCCTACATCGCCGGGGCGACGGTGTGCGTTGTCCCCTTGCGCATGGGGGGCGGCACCCGGCTGAAGGTTCTAGAAGCTATGGCCATGAGCAAGGCCATCGTCTCCACATCGCTGGGCTGCGAAGGGTTCGCTGTGGCTGATGGACGGGAACTGCGAGTGGCCGATACACCCGAGGACTTTGCCGTCACGGTGCTGCAATTGCTGGAGGATGAAGCGCAACGGGCCGCGCTGGGTCGCACCGCCCGCCGCTTCGTCGAGGACCACTACAGTTGGGAAGGGATTGTACCAAGGATGGAGGAACTCTATCGTCACGAGCAAGGAGAAGCAGACAGTGGATGAGAGGGACAGAAGCGAAACAAGGGAAACAAGGGAAATGAGGTGGATCCCGCGCCGGACTGCCCGGCAACGATGGCGTCTGGTTGTGTTGCGTGCACTGGGCCTGGCGGTCCGTCCCCTATCCCCTTTCTTTCCCGCTTCTCCCTCATCTCCTTCATCTCTCTCTTCTCTACTTGTCGTTCGTCCGGACCATCTCGGCGACCTGCTCTTCCTGACCCCCGCGCTGCGCCGCTTGAGAGAAGGTCTTCCCGAAGCGCACATCACGCTGCTGGTCGGCCCCTGGGGGCGGGAGGTGGTGGGACGTTGCCCATACGTGGATGAGGTCATCACCTCTCCCTTCCCTGGATTCACACGGCAGCCCCAAGGCTCACTGCTCGCCCCCTATCGTCTGTTGCTGCAGGAAGCCCGCAGACTCCGTAGACACCGCTTCGATCTGGCGCTGATCATGCGCTTTGACCATTGGTGGGGCGCCCTCCTGGCAGCGGTGGCCCGCGTCCCTCATCGCATCGGCTACGCCATTCCCGAGGTGCGCCCATTCCTCACGCAAGCGGTACCCTATGTTGTGGGGAGACATGAGGTGCAGCAGAATCTGGACCTGGTATCCAGTATCCGATATCAGATACCAAATGCTGAGGACAGGGCTGGGGATTGGAATGCCTCTCCGTTGGGGTTTGCACCGACGACTGCAGAGGACGCCTGGGTTGGGCGTTGGCTGCTCTTGCAGGGTGTGGTGCCCGACCGTCCTCTGGTGGCCATTCATCCCGGCGCGGGAGCAGCGGTGAAGCTGTGGATGCCTGAGAAGTGGGCGGCCGTGGCCGATGTGCTGGCCGAACGGCGCGGCGCGCAGATCATGCTCACCGGCTCGGGCAGCGAGATGGACTTGGCCTGGGCAGTGGCTGCTCGCACGCGGACGGACCCGCTCATCGCCGCTGGCGAGACGACGCCAGGACAACTGGCGGCGCTGTACCGCTGCTGCCGTCTGGTGATCGGCCCTGACTGTGGGGCGCTGCATGTGGCCGTGGCTGTGGGCACACCCACTGTGCATCTCTACGGCCCGGTGGATGCGAGTGCCTTCGGCCCCTGGGGCGACCCTTACCGCCACCGGGTGCTGACCAGCGATTGGCCCTGCGTGCCCTGCAACCGGCTGGACTTCCCTGCCGAGGAGTTGCACGCTCATCCCTGCGTGCGAGACATCCGCGTCGAGCAGGTGCTGGCCGAAGCCGAATCGTTGCTGGCCGGCGCGTGGTAGCGCAGATGGCGGGATAGCAACGGATCCGGTCAGCGGGACAACGGAGAGAGCGGAAGAGGCAGAACCTTCCGTTCCTTCCCTACGCTACCATCTTCGACTACTCCCACCACTCCCCGGGTGTTTGAGGTGGCGAGCCGGGCGATGGCTGCGGAGCACGAAGCCGGCGGCTGGATATTGGTGCTGCGGGATGTCACCACATTGTGCGACTTGGCTCGGGCGCTGAGATGGAGTATAATCTGGCAGGTTTTCCAAACAGGTTCTGAGGAGGATTTGAGACAAGATCATGCCTTTGACACCGATGCTGACTTTGCTGGAAGAGGATAAACACTGGTGGTTCGCTACCCGCACGCGGGCCATCTTGGTCTACCTGGATCGCTACGCGGGGCCGGGAAAGGATCGCCGTGTGCTTGATGTCGGCTGCGGGGCAGGGAACATGGCCCATCATCTGGCGCACTACGGTCACGTGGTGGGTGTGGACAACAACCCACTGCCGCTGACTGTGGCTCGGCAACGCGGACTGGACGTGAGGGAAGGGCTGGCCGAGGACCTGCCCTTCGAGGATGGTGAATTCGACCTGGTGGCGCTGCTGGACACCGTGGAGCACGTGCCTGACGAAGGGGAGATGGCGGTCTTCAGCGAGTGCTGGCGAGTGCTGAAGCCGGGCGGCAAGCTGTTGGTGACCGTGCCTGCCTTCATGTGGCTCTGGAGCCACAACGACGTGCTCAATGCGCACCATCGGCGCTATACGGTGCCAGAACTACGGGGCAAGCTGGACAGCGTCGGCCTCCGCACGCTGCGCGGTTCTTACAACAACTTCCTCGTGTTTCCCCTGGCCGCAGCGCTCATCCTGCTGCGCCGTGGGGCGGAAAAGGAGCCAGACTTGGCTTCGCCGCATTTCGACGATGAGGCGTACCAGGTGGAGATGGAGCCTGCCCCGCCCCTGGTGAACACGGTTCTCAATGGTGTGGGCTGGCTGGAGGAGCAACTGCTGAAGCTGGCCCCGCTGCCGGTAGGCACGGGAATCGTTCTCATTGCCGAGAAGCGGTCAGCCGAGTCAGCCGATTGAGCCGATGGAGCGGATAACATCGGTTGAATCGGCTTCATCGGCTGAATAGGGACGCAGGGGAGCAAGGCGCAAAGGCGCAAGGGGGCAAGGGAGCAGGCGTGCAAGAGGAAGCCCACTGACCGCCAATCCCCAATACCTGGTACCCAATACCAAATACCTGGTTGAGGAATACAAACTCCTCCAGGCCTCCCCATGGCAGAGGATGTGCAATTCAAGTGAACGAGCAGTTATACGGGCGGCAGGTGGTGCGGGAAGCACTGCGGGCGGGGCGACGGCGGGCCATCCGTCTCTTGCTGGCCAAAGGGGTGCGGGAAACGGGCATTATCGCCGAGACCGTGTCCCTGGCCGAGCTGGCTGGCTGCGCGGTGCTGAGAGTCGGGCGGCGGGAGCTGGATCAACTGAAGGTCAAGCACCAGGGAGTGGTGCTAGAAGCATCGGCTTACCCTTACGCGGACCTGGCGGCCATTCTTGCCCTGGCCGAGCAGCGCGGCGAGCCGCCCCTGTTGTTGATGCTCGACCATTTCGAAGATCCCCGTAACGTCGGCGCACTGCTGCGCACTGCTGAAGCGGCCGGGGTGCATGGCGTGGTGCTGCCCAAGCAGCGTGCCGCGGCGATCACGCCCGCCGCTAGCGACACGTCGGCCGGAGCAGTGGAGCACCTGCTGGTGGCTCGTGTGACCAACCTGGCTCGGACGCTCGTGGGGTTGAAACAGGCGGGTCTGTGGGTAGCGGGTCTGGAGTCGTTGCCTGAGGCGCAGCCCTACGACTCCGCGGACCTCAGCGGACCGCTGGTGCTGGTGGTGGGCAGTGAGGGGCGAGGGGTCAGCCGGCTAGTGCGGGAACGCTGCGACTGGCTGTTGAGGTTACCTATGCTGGGCCGCGTGGGATCTCTGAATGCGGCCGTGGCGGGGTCTATCGTGCTGTACTGGGTGCTGCGCTGCCGGGAAAGAGGGAAAACGACGTGAGACGTGTCTTCAATGCCTATCTCGTTGCCATTGCGTTCGCGCTCGCCGCGATGTTGATCGTTGCTTGCCAGCCGCCTGTGGTCACCACCTCACTGCCGGAAACAGCAGCGTCAAAGCCGCCCACGGCCACTCGGACGCCTAGTCCCTTGCCTGCCACGAGCACGCCCACCCCGACCTTCATCCCTAGTCCAACCACCACAGCTACGCCCACTGAGGCTGCTACGCCCACGCCTACGACTGCTTCAACGCCCACTCCCACTGTGGCGATCTTTAAGTTGGTTCTCACCGAAGCAGAGGTGAACCAGCTTCTTCAGGACGGTTTGGCCAAGCAGTCTGACGTTCCGGTCAGCAACCTATACGTGCGCTTGCAACCTGGCCTGATCGTCGCGAGCGGCAGGACGCGGGTCGGCTTCTTCACCGTGGATGTCGAGGTGACAGCTACTGTCACTGTCGAGGATGGCAAACCCATCCCTGAGATCGTGGCCATCCGCGCAGCGGGCCAACCTCTGACCGGATTCCTGCGGGCTCAGGTCGAGAACATGCTGGATCCCCACCTCCAGCGGTGGCTTCAGATGGAGACAAACGTGTACGTTGAAGAGGTGGAGATACTGGAGGGGCAGATTCGCGTCACGGGTAGACGTAAGTAGCAACCGGGGTCTATGGCGGGGGCTATCGTGTTGTGCAGAGGGCTGCCAGGCGGCGTGTGGATGACGATTGAGGCATCATATAACTGGCGATCACTTCCTGAGCAGGATCCTGTTAACCACTCAACTCCGCCACCAATACGTCCAGCGCCATGATGGGCTCCAAACGTCCCGTTTTGATCGCCAGGTCAGTCTCCAGCAGCCGTTGGTAGATGGCCTCCAACTGTGGCAGCGAGTAGCGCCGTGCCTGGCGCACCATCTTGTCCACCACGAAGTCCCGCAGCTTCAGTTCCCTGGCGATGGCCGCAGACCGCGAGCCTTGTCCCACCATGTCTTTCACTTGCAGCAGCAACCGGTACTGGCGTACGATCATGGCCAGCAGGTAGAGGGGCGCTGCGCCATCGTCCAGCAGATGATGCAACAAGGCCATCGCCCGTTGACCGTTGCCCTGCCCCAAGGCATCCACCATGTGGAAGATGTTGGCCTGGCGCGCCTCCGGCACCAGCAGCCGCACATCCTCCGGTCGGATGGCCCGCTTCCCCGCCGTGTAGGCGACCAATTTCTCCAACTCCTGGTCAAGTAGTCGCAGGTTCTGCCCTACGGTCCTGCGGAGCTCGTGGGTGGTATCTCGGGTGATCTGACCTCCCTTGGTCTGTGCCCGGGCTTCGATCCAAGCGATCAGATCATTACCCTTCTTCCGGCCACAAAGCTCCACCCGCGCCCGTTTGTCCTTCGCCAGTCCTTGCATCCGCTTGAACAGCGGGTGTCCTCGCTTCACGGTCTCTGTCTCCACAAAGGCCAGGTCTGTGGTCTCTGGCACTTGGTCGAGGTAGTTGACCAGCCCTTCAAGATACCTCTTCTGTGCCGCAGTGCGCCCTCCCTCGCCGCTGCCTACCAA
The DNA here is from genome assembly GCA_965369635.1 of uncultured Anaerolineales bacterium. Taxonomy (GTDB): domain Bacteria; phylum Chloroflexota; class Anaerolineae; order UBA3071; family UBA3071; genus UBA3071. The sequence continues at coordinate 9,003 of CBDURC010000076.1, forward strand.
CCGGCGCAAAAGCGAGTTTACGATCACCAGCCGACGAGGGGTCAGGAAGGGCACTGTGTCGCAAGCCTGCTGCAACTCGCCCAGGGTGACTTTGCGGCCATCTAGGTAGGCGGTATTCAGGTCAGCCATCTCAGAGGGGCCGAGGGCTGCCTTCAGCTTCTGCAACGCTTCAGCGCACAGAAACTCCTCATCGCCGTGGATTAAGATAATCATCAGAAAGTGTCTGGGTTCCCCTATTCTCTTATCCTGAGTAACCAGGCATGGCAGTCCGCCCCGCCCGAACCCCGCCTCAAGCGGGGCAAGGCGGGCCCCGGCGTCTCGTTTCTTGGACAGGTGTTCAGAGATAGTGGAGTTTCTTCGCTACTCGCGTCAGTTCCCCTCGGAACTGCGGGTGTGCGGTGCGTATGAGTGCCTGCGCCCGTTGGCGGATCGTCTTGCCATAGAGTTCTGCCACCCCGTACTCCGTCACCACGTAGTGCACGTGGTTTCGGGTGGTGACCACTCCGGCGCCTTGTTGCAGCATGGGCACGATGCGGCTGATCTGGTCGCCCTTCGCCGTGCTGGGCAGGGCAATGATGGGCACCCCGCCCTCGGAGCGGGAGGCTCCGTAGACGAAGTCCAGTTGCCCGCCCACGCCGCTGTACAGCTTGGGGCCGATGGAGTCGGCGCAGACCTGCCCGGTCAGGTCAATCTCGATGGCTGAGTTGATGGCCACCTGGCGGCGGTTCTGGGCGATGACGAAGGGGTCGTTGACGTACTCGGTGCGGTGGAGTTCGATGAGCGGGTTGTCGTGCACCCACTCGTAGAGCCGCTTCGTCCCCAGCATGAAGCCAGCGATGATCTTGCCCGGGTGCAGGGTCTTGCGAGCGCTGGTTACCACCCCGGCCTCCACCAGGTCAATGACGCTGTCCGAGAACAACTCAGTGTGAATCCCCAGGTCCTTCTTGTCGTACAGGAACTGCAGCACGGCGTCGGGGATGGCGCCAATACCCATCTGCATCGTGGCCTCGTCGGGAATCAGGTCGGCGATGTGCTCGGCGATGCGCATGTGCAGGTCAGTGATTCCCCCTTCGGCCATGACCAGTTCTAGCAGCGAGTAGTCCACCGGCACCACGTGGTCCAGCCGGCTGACGTGGATGAAGCTGTCGCCCAGGCAGCGTGGCATATTGGGGTTGATCTCGGCGATGATGGTCTTGGCCGACTCGGCAGGGGTCTTGGTCAGCCCCGTCTCGACGCCGTAGGAGCAGAAGCCATGCTCGTCGGGCGGGGAGAGGTGGACGAAAGCCACGTCTACCGGCAGGATGCCTCTGCTGAAAAGCAGCGGGAACTCAGAAAGCAAGTTCGGCGTGTAGTCGGCCCGTCCTTCCTGGACCGCCTTGCGTACATTGGGGCCAATGAAGAGAGCATTGACACGGATGTGTCCTTCCATTTCAGGCTCGACATAATCACTGGCCCCCAACGTTAGGGCATGGCAGATCTCCACGTTCTCCAGTTCGGGGCCTCGGTTGACCAGCGCCTCCAGCAACACCCTGGGCACACTGCAGTTGCCAGTGAGAAAGATGCGATCCCCGGGCCGGATGACCTTGACCGCCTCCTCCGCTGTTGTGACCTTGCTCTTGTAGATTCTCGACCAACTATGGGCCATGTCTCACTCCTAGGCACACGTTCTGTACACTGTGGCCAAGGCCTCGCTCACGATCTCGCCGTCCCGCGTGGCGATGCCGCGCGCTAGCTCGGGCATGTCCACCGCAGCCTGCGCCAGCCCCACCTCAGCGATGCGGTGAATGTAGGGCCAGGCGGCGTTGTTGAAGGCGTGCGTGGAGGTACGTGGGAGAACCCCAGCGGCGTTAGGGATACAGACGTGTACGACTCCCTCCTCAATGAAGATGGGGTCTCGCAGAGTCGTGGGTCGGCTGGTCTCCACGCATCCCCCCTGGTCAATGCTGAAGTCCAGGATGACCGCTCCCTTCTTCATGGAGCGCACCATCTCCCGCGTCACCAGGATGGGGGCGCGGTCACCCGGCACCAGAACAGCGCCGATGAGGACTTCCACAAAGCGGGCCACGCGGGCGATGTTGAAGGGGTAGGCTACCATGGTGGTGATGTGGCCCTGGAACATCTCGTCTATCCGATGCAACCTTTCCAGGTCGTGGTCGAGAACGAACACGTCAGCGCCCAGGCCGTGGAAGGCGCGTGCCGCGTTGGTGCCCAATACTCCCGCACCTATGATGGCGACCCGGGCTGCCGGAATGCCCGGCACGCCGCTGAGGAGCACTCCTCGGCCACCCCAGTTGCTTTGCAGGAAGGTGGCTGCCAGTTGCGGGGCCATGCGGCCGGCCACTTCGCTCATCGGCTTCAGGACCGGTAGGTTTCCGTCGTCTTCCTGGATGGTCTCATAGGCGATTGCGGTGATCCGCTTCTCCAGGAGAGTCTGGACCGTTTCTTTGCGGGCGGCGGCCAGGTGCAGGAAACCGCACAGGGTCTGCCCCTCGCGGAGCCACGCTAGTTCCTCCTGAGTAGGGCGTGTGGCCTTGAGGACCATGTCGGAGCGGAGGTAGGCCTCTTCGGTGGAGTAGACGACCCGTCCGTTAGCACGTTCGTAGTCATGGTCGGAGAAACCAGCTCCCTCGCCAGCTCCTCGTTCCACATGGCAGACGTGGCCCGCCTGGGTGAGCAGCCGCACTCCGTAGGGGGTCAAGCCCACCCGCGCCTCCAGGTCGCGCCGCTCTCTAGGGATACCAATGTTCATGAAGCACCTCCCGGGGTGCTGAGGTGCAGAGGAGCTGAGGTGCAGAGGTGCGGAGGTGCAGAGGTGCACCCTTGCTCCCTTGCTCCCCTGCACCCCTGCTCCTCCGCTAACTCTGCTCCCTTCCGCAACGCCTGTTTGTTCGGGGCCAGCAACTTGCGGTGCCGTGCAGGCAGGTGATCGGCCAGTGCCTGCTGTAGTGATGCCAGCGGTATGACGCCAGTAGCCTGCACCAGCGCGCCTAGGCAGATCACGTTGGCCAGACGGGCATTGCCCAGTTCGATCGCCATGTCGGTAGCGGGCGCGTAGAGGACGCGGATGTCAGTGCGCTTGCTTTTGAGCGGCACCAGGGAACTGTTCACCACCAGCACGCCGCCAGGCTGTATTGCCGGCTCGAAGGCTTCCATGGAGGGGATGTTGAGCACGATGGCCGCGCTGGGCCGCCGCACCAGCGGAGCGCCGATTTCCTCGTCGGAGACGACGATGGTGCAGCGGGCTTTGCCGCCACGCATCTCCGGGCCGTAGGAAGGAATCCAGGTCACGTGGTAGCCGCTGTCCATCGCGGCATAGGCCAGCAACTGCCCGGCGAAGAGCGACCCCTGTCCGCCGAAGCCAGAAATGATGATCTCCTCCTGCCTCTTGTCTTTCCTCTTTTCGTTCCTTTCGTGTCCTTTGTCTCTTGGCTGTGGCATCCTATTCATCGTGTTTTGGCCTCCTTCTTTCGTTCCTTTCGTGTCCTTAATGCTCGCACTTCGTCGGTCATCTTCGTATCGCCCAGCGGATAGTAGGCCACCAGGTGTTCCTTGGCCCACTCCAGCGCCTCCAGTATCCCCATGTGCCAGTTGGTGTTGCAGGTGGAGAGAACCTCGACCATGGAGAAGCCCAGGCCGGCCAGTTGGGTCTGAAAGGCCAGCTGTATAGCCCGCTTGGTGCGGCGGATGCCAGGTACATCAAGCACCGCCTGCCGGGTGACATAGGCCGCGCCCGGAAGTCCCCCCAGCAACTCGGCTATCCTCATCGGATAACCGGCGACCTTGACATCCCGGCCCGTCGGCGACGAGCTGGTCACCTGCCCCGGCAGTGTGGTCGGGGCCATCTGCCCACCGGTCATGCCGTAGATGGCGTTGTTGACGAAGATGGTGGTGAACAACTCGCCCCGATTGGCCG
>CBDURC010000077.1:0-12888 GCA_965369635.1 uncultured Anaerolineales bacterium
ACCAACCGCGCTGGTGGCATCGAAGGCGGCATCTCCAATGGCCAGCCCATCGTGGTGCGGGCGGCCATGAAGCCTATTCCCACCACTGTAACCCCGCTGCGGTCGGTGGACATGCGCACAGGCGAGGCGGCGATGACCCAGTATCAGCGCTCCGACGTCTGCGCCGTGCCGGCAGCGACCGTCGTCGGCGAGGCGATGGTGGCCTGGGTACTGGCCGATGCGCTCCTCGAAAAGCTGGGCGGAGACAGCCTGAGCGAGATGAAAGCCCACTTCAAGACTAAAAATCGGTTCTATCGGCTCCATCGCCTGATTGCTGAAGGAGCCGCTGAAGGATGAGCGCCCATCAGCATCACGCAACACGTTTCACGCCAATCTTATCCCACTGGGCCAATCTCATCATCACTGGCTTCATGGGCACGGGCAAGACCAAGGTAGGACGCGAAGTTGCCCGGCGGCTGGGGCGGGAGTTTGTGGACATGGACGATGTCATCGCTCAGCGAGCGTGCCGGTCCATTCCCGCCATCTTCGCCAGGGAGGGGGAGGCAGTCTTTCGTCACATGGAGGCCAAGCTGTGCCAGGAACTGAGCCAGCGACGCCACTTGGTCATCGCCACCGGCGGGGGCGCGCTCATCCCTGAGGCAAACCGCCGCTGCATGGAGGCCAGCGGCTTTGTTGTCTGCTTGAACTGTGCTGTAGAGGAAGTGCTGCGACGTCTGGCAAACGCTGGCGACCGTCCGCTGCTGGAGGTGGCTGACCGACGAGCGGAGATCGAACGGCTGCTGGAGCGTCGTCAATACGCCTATCGAGCTATGCCAGCGCAACTGGATACCACCAGGCTGACGATGGACGAAGCGGCGCAGCGGGTGATTAGTATGTGGCGTTCGTGGCAGCAGGAGCGTGCACCTGAGCAACCCGTGGATGCCAAGGTAGAGGGCGTGCCCCGCTTGGGGCGGGGCGTGCTGTCCATACAGTCCCCTGCCGGCGATTACAACGTCTACCTCGGCCGGGGTGCGCTGACCCACCTGGGTGAGCGGCTGAAAGAGGTTGGGTCGGGCGAACCGGTGGCCGTGGTCTCTAACCCCACCGTGTGGCAGTTCCATGGTCAGACGGTGGAGGAGGCGCTACGAGCAGCGGGTTACACTTATTTCATCGCCCTCATACCCGATGGCGAGCAACACAAGACGCTAGCCACCGTCTCCAGGCTCTACGAATCCTTCGTGGAAGGTGGACTGGAACGCAGCGGCGCGATCGTAGCAGTCGGAGGCGGCGTTGTGGGCGATGTGGCTGGCTTCGCCGCGGCCACCTACATGCGCGGTGTGTCTCTCGTCCAGGTACCCACCACGCTGCTGTCTATGGTCGATTCCAGCGTGGGCGGCAAGACTGGAGTGGATCTGCCACAAGGCAAGAATCTGGTGGGCGCGTTCAAGCAGCCTGCTCTGGTGGTCACGGATCCCAACGTGCTGCATACGCTGCCGCTGATGGAGCTGCGCAGTGGCTTGGCGGAAATCGTTAAGGCGGGCATCATTGGCGACCCGGCGCTGTTCGAGCATCTGGAAGAATGCTCAGGCCACCCGCTGGCGCGGCTACCGAGGGCGCATTGTGGTGAACCAACCGAATCAGCCGATGGAGCCGATAGGACCGATGCCTGGCACTGGCCCTGGATCATTCGCCGTGCCCTGGAGGTCAAGATCCGAGTGGTGGAAGAGGACCCCCTGGAGAGCGGGCGGCGGGCGGTGCTCAACCTGGGACACACCGTAGGACACGCACTGGAACGGCTAAGCGGCTATTCTTTGCGCCACGGCGAGGCGGTAAGCATTGGTCTGGTTGCTGCAGCGCGGCTGGCCGTCGCCATGGACATGAAGCAGGGTGATGCCAGGCTGCTGGAGCGGTTGACGGCGTTACTGTGCCATCTGGGGTTGCTGACGACTATGCCGGATTATGATCCTGTCACCATCTGGGAAGCTATGCAGAGCGACAAGAAGCGCAGAGGCAGAGCGTTGCGTTGGGTACTACCCCGTGCTCTCGGTGATGTGCTCGTGACCGATGAGGTATCGCAGGCTGACGTGCTGACCGTCTTGGAGTCGATGTGCGATGCGTGAAGGATGACGCGTCTGCGGAGGGAGGAGAAGATGTGGCAGATTCTGGTTCTCCATGGGCCAAACCTGAACCTGTTGGGCCGCCGTGAGCCGGAGATCTACGGCACAGTTGGCCTGGATGAGATCAACGAGCACTTGCGCACCCATGCCGCCGAGCGAGGTGCGGAACTGCGCATCCTGCAATCCAACCACGAGGGGGCGCTGATTGACAGCATCCACGAGGCGGCAAATTGGGCTGACGGGCTACTGATCAATGCGGGGGGCTACACGCATACTAGCGTCGCGCTGCGCGATGCCATCGCCGCCGTGGGCTTGCCGACGGTTGAAGTACATCTCTCCAATGTCCACGCCCGCGAGCCGTTCCGCCGCATGTCACTGATCGCGCCTGTCTGCACCGGGCAGATCAGCGGCTTCGGCTGGCGCAGCTACATGCTGGGTTTACGAGCGTTGTTGGACATCCTGGCCAACATGGGCCGGTGACAGCGGGTACGCTTGTGGGGCTCCACCACGCTCGCCTACGCTAGATTTGGCACCAGGATGGGAGAATCGCCCATTCTTCGGCCTGCTCTTGCGGCCCAGGAGGATGTCTGCCACTGACCACGATCAACTGTGTACCTGCCAGAGGAAGCCAAAAGAGCGAAAAAGTCAAATGAAACAGGAGTTAGACGAGGCCAGCCAATACATGGTAGCTCTCCTTTTGCTCCTTTTTTGGCCCAATTGCGCAGCTCCTTGCGCCCCATAAGTCCACTGATGCACTGTATTCAACCATCTCCGGCCTACGGAGCCCAGGTTTCTTCAGGAGAGTCGTAGTTCTATCTCATTCTTTCTGACTTCACGCTACTTCCTCGAACATATCCTTGCCCACACCGCACTCAGGACAGAGCCAGTCGTCGGGCAACTCCTCGAAGGGAGTGCCGGGCGCGATACCGGAATCGGGATCGCCTACCTCTGGATCATAGATGTAGCCACAAGCCAGACATTCGTACTTCTTCATGGGGTGTTCTCCTTGTCATTTGTCAGTGTACCGACAGATGCTGTCAGCTAGGAAACAGCAGCCTGTTGCTAGGCTTCTGTTTTCGGTTGGGTTTTCCTGCAGAGCCTCAGAACTCCTGGTAAACCAGGCGCTCATAGAGCGACTCGACCCAGTTCTTGTGCTTCAGCTCCTCCTCAGCCAACAGGGCAAACAGAGCTTTCACCGGCCCTTCGTCGGTGAGTTCGCTCAGCTTCACATAGAACTCCCGGGTGGATTTCTCTCGCTGCATGGCCAGCAACAGAACATCCTGCAAGTCGGCCTTTGCGTCCAGCTTTGACGGTATCTGCAGGTATTCAGCCAGCCTGAGATCTTGTGCTTCCGATGTGTTCACCACGGGAGTCAAGTCGGCCACACCTTGCTCCTGCAACCGCTGCAGTTTCTTCTTGTGTCCCAGTTCCTGCTTGGCCAGATCTTCCAGCATGGCGCGAGCATCCGCTATCTTGGTCGTTGCGGCCGCGCCGGTGTAGAGGGCATATGATTCCTCTTCAAAGCGGATCGCCTGGCGGAGGATCTCCTCCAGGTACTGTTCTCCGCTCATGTAGTCGAAGTCCCTTGCTGCCATTGAATAGTCCTTCCTTTCGATTCAGTCCCTATGCAACTTCAGTTCCTATGCAACTTCAGGCCCTGTGCAACTTCAGGCAATGGGGGTTACACCCCACACACGCGAGAGTTGCCCCGGCCCGTTCTCCTGATGTTGTCCCTGGCATGCAGAGCAGAGACCGTAGAAGGTCACATCAGCGCCTAAAACATGATACCCCTGGCGCTGCTCCGGTGCCAGTTCAAGCCATCTGCCACCGCACGCTACGTCAGCCACGTTGTGGCAGCGTACGCATATGAGGTGTTGATGACTGCTGGTGTCAGGATCGTAACGACTCTTGCCTTCACCCCAGTCCAGTTCGCGGATCTCGCCCAAGCTCACCAACTCCCGCAACGTATTGTACACGGTGGCCAGAGAGATGTCAGGAACGTGAGCGCGTGCCTTCTCGTATACCTCCTCAGCAGACAGATGATCGGTGTTTCCTTCCAGCACCTGGAAGATGTAGCGTCGCTGGGGGGTCACTCTGTACCCCATGGCTCGAAATCTCTGGCACAACTCCTCGGTCAACCGCATGGCTCGCCTCTATTGATGCTGCCTAACTTATAATCATTCTAAAGTAAGCGCATTCTAGCACGCGTGTTGTCTTTTGTCAAATCCGAACCTGAACCAGATGGTGACCCTCCATCAAGTATGGCGCATGTTTGTTAGAATGCCCACTCCACTTCCCTGCATTGCTTGCCCAGCATTCGCCGACGCCTCTGAAACGGCTTCCCAAAACCCGTATCAGTGCGCCTCCGCCATCTTTCGCACTGCAGGAACACAAAACTGCTACCGAAAAAACCCTTGACTTGTGCCAAGAGTATGCTATAATGGGGCAGAGCTTCTGAGCTACGGTAGCCCTCTAACCTGAAACCTCACGCAGCGTGCCACCTACCGCTGGGCCGACGCGGGCGCGTGGCTAGACACGCTGAGCGGCGGATTTCGGAACTAATCTTGACGTTTGCCGTCATGGTTAGCGTATGTTCCACATCATATGCGTTTGACACAGATGGTGGTATGCTGAGCGGAAGGCGTTCCGATTCAGGGGGGGGAGATTCGGACACACTTGCGGGATTATGTCGAATCTTCATGTTGTCACTGGCAACGAGCCAACACGAGACTAGAGGGCAGAAAACGTGACCCACGACGAACAACGAGTGCTAGAACAACTGACAGAGACGGAATCGGCTCCAACGATCCCAGAAGAGTTGCTGAATCTGGCGGCAGATCAGCGGTACATCACCTACGATGATATCCTGGAGTATATGCCCAACGCGGAGGAGCAGCTTGATCTGCTGGAGGAGCTGTTCGCACTACTGCACGAACGTGACATCGCGGTTTGGGACGAAGAACCCCAGGAGAAACCGGCTTCAAAGAAGCGGGCTGCCCCTGCGGCAGCCGACCTAAGCGATGTTCCTATCAGCGATCCCACCGATCTCTACTTCCGAGAGATGGGACGGGAGCCCCTGTTGACCGCCGCGGAAGAGGTGATGCTGGCCAAAGCTGTGCTTAGGGGGGGCGAGGCTGAAGAGCGTCTGTCCCAAGGTCGCCGTCTCTCCCCGAAGACGATCACCAGGCTGGAAAAGGCAGCGGAGGAAGGAGAGGCGGCCCGCAGGCGGCTCATCAGGGCCAACACCCGCCTGGTCATCAGCGTGGCCAAGCGCTATGTCGGTCAGGGGGTGCCCTTCCTCGACCTGGTGCAAGAGGGGAACCTGGGGCTGATGAAGGCTGTGGACAAGTTTGACTACACGCGGGGCTTCAAGTTCAGTACCTATGCCACCTGGTGGATTCGCCAGGCGGTCAGCCGCGCGGTGTCCGATCAGGGGCGCACTATTCGCCTGCCTGTGCACATCGGTGACAAGCTGCGCTTGCTTCATCGCGCCTCGAGGGAGTTGGAGCAGGATCAGGGGCGTCCGGCATCACCGGAGGAGATCGCTGGCACGCTGACCGTAGCTACCGATCGGGTGCGGCGACTTCTGCGCCTCTCCCGCCGTCCGCTCTCGCTGGAGCAACCCGTGGGGGAACAGGAGGAGACGATGCTGGGCAGCTTCATCGCCGACGACGAGGCCCCGCCCCCACCTTCAATGGCAGACAACGCCATCCTTCGAGAGAGGCTGGAAGGCATCCTGGAGACTCTACAACCGCGGGAAGCGCGGATTCTGCGACTGCGCTTTGGCCTGCAAGATGGCCGCAACTACACACTGGAGGAGGTAGGCCAGAAGTTTGGCCTCACCCGAGAGCGCATCCGTCAGATTGAAGCCCATGCGCTTAATCGGCTGCGTCACCCCAGTCGCAGCCGCCAGTTGCGCGATTTCCTCGACTAGTTGGCACGTTGGAAGACTGCCCAGCATCTGGAGGCACCCACAGTGGAGACCTCGTCGGCTCAGTACCAACGGCTGCGAGAGCAGATGGTAGAGAGACAGATCGCCCGGCGGGGCATCGCCGATCCACGGGTGCTGGAGGTCATGCGCAGGGTGCCTCGCCATCGCTTCGTCCCTCAAAGCGTGCTCTCTTCGGCCTACGGTGACTGTGCGCTGCCCATAGGCGAAGGGCAGACGATCTCCCAGCCCTACATCGTGGCCTTGATGACCGAGGCACTGGAACTAGAAGGGCACGAGAGCGCCTTGGAGATCGGCACCGGCTGTGGCTACCAGGCGGCCATCCTCAGCAAGCTGGTCGAGAGAGTCCACACCATCGAGAGACATGCAGTGCTGGCCGAGCGGGCGGAGAAGTTGCTGATCGAGCTCGGCTGCCACAACGTGCACGTGCACGTGGGCGATGGCACAGCCGGCTGGCCGGAGGCTGCTCCCTTCGAGGCTATTATCATCACCGCGGCCGCTCCCGAGGTGCCTCAGCCGCTCCTGGATCAACTGGCCGACGGCGGTCGGTTGGTGGCCCCTGTTGGCCCCGCGGGCTTCCAGAATCTGATCCGCGTGCGCAAGAAGGGCAAGCGCACGACCACCCAGCACCTGGCTCCTGTGGCCTTCGTGCCGCTGATCGGTGAGCATGGCTGGTCGGAGGAGGACGAGGGAGAAAGGGGGTGGCGGTTCTGGCGAAGGTAGGTGGGTTCGTAGGTGATCTCCCGCAAACGCTTGGATGGCAAAGGAGACGGAGCAAACCTATGCCTTACGAATACCTTGACCACACGGCCGATGTGGGACTGCGAAGCCGTGGGCAGACACTGGCCGAGGCGCTGACACACGGCGCACTCGGCCTGTTTGCTCTCATGGTGGATCCAGAGCGAATCGTGCCACAGCAGGAGGTGCCCATCCAGTGCGAGGCGGGCGATCCGGCCGCGTTGTTCGTGGAGATGCTCAACGAACTGCTGGCACAGCGTGATATCGAGGGGCTGTTCTTTGGCGATTTCGAGATCACCGACCTGGAGCAGAGCGACGATGGCTACTGGCTGAAGGGGATAGCCCGCGGCGAGCCCATGGACATCGAGCGGCACCAGCCGAAAACCGAGGTCAAGGCCGCGACCTACGGGGGGCTGGAGTACATCGTGAATGAGAAGGGGCAGCATGTCCTGCAGTGTATCTTGGATCTGTAGGATGGAAGCGCCAGGTCTTGCGGTGAGATAGGCAGGCAGAGCATTGGGCTACGTGAAACGTGATGCGTGAAGAACCGGCACGGCGGCGGAGTCACGTTTCACGCATCGCGTTTCACGGAAGGGAGGAGAGAAATGGGCGAGAAGATCAGAGTGAACGAACACATCACCCTGGAACGAGTGGCTCCCTACGTCTGGGAGGTTGCCCAACAGGGCGATATGCTGGTGCCGGGCCGCATCTACGGCGACCGGGCCATCGTTGATCACCTCATCGGCGACGTGAGGAAAGGCAAGCAGTGGAACGCCCTGGAGCAGATCGTAAACGTCGCCTGCCTGCCGGGCATCCAGAGCGCCTCGCTGGCCATGGCCGATGTGCATCCCGGCTATGGCTTCCCCATCGGCGGCGTGGGCGCGTTCGACCCCGACTCCGGCGTCATCAGCGTGGCCGGGGTGGGATTCGACATCAACTGCGGCGTGCGCACGCTGCGCACCTCACTCGAGGAGGCCGACATCGAGCCCCATAAGACCGAGCTGGCCGATGCGCTCTATCGCACCGTGCCCGCCGGCCTGGGCTCCACCGGCGACATCAGACTCAGCACCAAGGAGATCGACCAGGTGCTGATGAAGGGTGCCCAGTTCTCCGTCGAGCGAGGCTACGGCTTCCCCGAAGACCTGGAATACATCGAGGATGGTGGCTGTTTGCACGGCGCCAACCCCGCGCACGTCTCCCAGAAAGCCAAGCAGCGGCAGCTCAAGCAGGTGGGCACGCTCGGTTCGGGCAACCACTACTGCGAGGTACAGATAGTGGAAGAGATCTACGCCCCGGAGGTGGCCGAAGTGTACGGCCTCTTCCCCGGCCAGGTGCTCATCAGCATCCACTCCGGCAGCCGCGCCCTGGGCCATCAGATCGGCACCGACTACCTGCCCTTCCTGGAGAAATCGAGCAAGAAGTATGGCATTCCCATTCGTGAACGAGAGCTGGTCTGTGCGCCGTTCAGAAGCCCCGAGGGGCAGCAATACTTCGCGGCCATGAAGGCCGGAGCCAACTGCGCCTATGCTAACCGGCAGGCGCTGGCCCACCTGGTGCGAAAGGCATTCAAGAAGTCGCTGGGCACCAAGCAACGGGAGATCGAGACGCTGTACGAGGTGCCGCACAACATCGCCAAGCTGGAGAAGCACATTGTGGACGGCGTGGAGCGGGAGTTGATCGTACACCGCAAGGGGGCCACGCGTGCCTTTGGCCCCGGATGGCCAGAGCTGCCCGCTGCTTACCGCGCTGTGGGGCAGCCGGTGCTGGTGGGCGGGACGATGGGCACCCATTCCTACATTCTCACCGGCACGAAGCGGGGCATGGAGGAGACCTTCGGCAGCGCGCTGCACGGCGCTGGGCGGGCCCTCTCCCGCCGTCAGGCCAAGAAGCGCTTCTGGGGTGGCGACGTGATCCAGGAACTGGCCGCCAGGGGGATCATCATCCGGGCGCACTCCAAGGCCGGCGTGGCCGAGGAAGCGCCAGGGGCCTACAAGGACGTGCTGCAGGTCGTGGAGGTGATGCACAACGCGGGGGTGGTGCGCAAGGTGGCTCGCCTGCGCCCCGTTATCTGCGTGAAGGGGTAGACTGGTAGATTGGAGCTTTGAGCTTCGGGTTTTGGGCTTTGCGCTTTGACTACATGCGTCACTCGTATCTGAGCGCGTCAATGGGATTCAGGCGCGCCGCTCGCGTGGCGGGGTAGATGCCGAAGAACAGCCCCACGGCCGCCGAGAAACCAATGGCCAGCAGCACCGACTGAACAGACGTCACGGCGGTCAGCTCCTCCGCCAGGCTGGATACGATCTGCGCCCCGGCGATCCCCAGGCCCAGTCCCACGAAGCCTCCGATCGTGGAGATCACCACGGCCTCGATGAGGAATTGCAGCAGGATGTCCCGCCGCTTGGCCCCCACCGCCTTGCGCAGGCCAATCTCCCGCGTGCGCTCAGTGACCGAGACCAGCATGATGTTCATGATGCCGATGCCGCCGACCAGCAGGGAAATGGCAGCGATGCTGCCCAGGAAGATAGTCAGTACGCCCGTGATTTCCCCGAAGATGGAGATGATGTCCGACTGATTGATGACGGTGAAATCGTCGTCGTCGCGGTAGGCAATGTTGTGCCGCTGCCGCAGCAGGTCGGCGATCTGGTTGGCGGCGGCTTCCATGTGATCTTCACTCACCGCCTGGGCGTAGATGACCGACACACGGTACTCACCGGAGATAGTGCGGTCCCGGTAGATACGGGCCTGCGCTGTGGTGAGGGGCACGAAGATGGCATTGTCCTGATCGCCAAAGCCAGAGCCCCCCTTCTCCTCCATGACGCCGATGACCCGAAAGGGCACCGCGCCGATCTTGATCGTCTGGCCAATGGGATAGTCATCGTCGGGGAAGAGCCGCTCGGCCACCGTCTGCCCCAGCACAGCCACGCGGGACTGGTTCGCCAGCGTCCCCTCGTCAACAAACTCGCCCAGCACCACCTCCCAGTTGCGCACCACGGTGTACTGCGGAGTCACCCCCAGGACCTGGGGCAGCGCATCCCGCTTGCCTGCTGTTACGGCCGTGAAACGCCCTAGCTCGGGAGCGACGGCGACCACGTCCGGCACGTTGAAGGGATCGGCGATGGCCAGGGCATCTCCGTAGGTCAGCCCCTGGCTGGCGCGCCCGCGTCTCAACGCCCCGGGGGCGTGTTGCAGTTGCCCTGGCACGACGAACAGCAGGTTAGAGCCGATGCTCTGGAACTGCTGTGCGATGTACTGTTCCACGCCTTGGCCAACGGAAAGCAGCGTGATCACCGCGCCCACGCCGATGACGATGCCCAGCATGGTGAGGGCGGCGCGGAGTTTATTGGATGAAAGCCCCCGCAGGGCGATGCGGATGGATGACGTCAAGTTCATGTATCAAATACCCAATACCCACTATCCAATATCCAATACCCAATACCCAATACCCAGTATCCAATCTCTCTATCGAGCGTTGTTGCCCTTGCTCAGCAGATCCCGCAGGCTCTTGCCGAAAACCTCCCGCCGGTCGCCAACGTAAGCGTGCTCGCCCGCCTGGCGCGGGTTAGCAACCTCCTCATCCGCCGCAACGCAACCATCACGCAGGTGCACGATGCGACTCGTATGGGCGGCGATATCCGGCTCGTGGGTGACGAAGATGATGGTCACTCCCATCTCGCGGTTCAACTCCTGGAAGATGGCCATGATCTCCGCGCCAGCGCGGGAGTCCAGGTTGCCGGTCGGCTCGTCAGCCAGGATGATGGAGGGATCATTGACCAGCGATCGGGCGATGGCCACCCGCTGCTGCTGCCCACCTGAAAGCTCGTTGGGCCGGTGGTGCAAGCGATCCTCCAGTCCGACCGCTTCCAGCGCGGCGGTGGCTCGCTGGCGGCGGTCCTTTGCTCCAGCGTAGATCAGCGGCAGTTCGACATTCTCCAACGCCGAGGTTCTGGCCAGCAGGTTGAAGCTCTGGAAGACGAAGCCTATCTTGCGGTTGCGGATCTCCGCCAGTCGGTCATCATCGAGATGGGCCACGTCCGTCCCTTCCAGGAAATAGGTGCCCGAGGTGGGCTGATCCAGGCAGCCGATGACGTTCATCAGCGTGGTTTTCCCCGAACCCGAGGGCCCCATGATGGATACCAGTTCGCCCTTGTGTATCTGCAGCGACACGCCGCGCAGGGCGTGAACCTCTACCTCACCCATGAGGTAGACTTTGGTGATGTCTTGGATCTCGATCAGCGGTGGGTGCTCGCTCATGTTTGCGCTCCGGTCGAGAAAGGGTCTGATGGGTCTGAAGAGACTGAGGGGATCCCCTCAGTCCCCTTCTAACGCGGCGGGCCGAAGGTCTCGCGCAACTGCTCAAGTGAGCTGACCTGGCGAATAGCCAGCACATCCCCTTCCTCCAGCCCCGCCACCACCTCGCTCTGTTGCTCGTTGCGCATGCCAATCTGGATCTCGACCCGCACGGGCAGGCCTTCTTCCACCCGCTCCACGTAGGCCCTGTCATTCTGGCGATCGATCTGGATGAGGCGGTTGGGAACCACCAGCACGTTATCGGCGCGGGCGGTGGTGATACTGGCCATGGCGCTCATGCCCGACCGCAGCGGGGCGTTGGTGGGCTCAAGGTCGATTCTCAGCCGGTAGGAAATCACGCCCGTCTCCAGGTTAGCGGTAGGGGCGATGGACGCGACGCGTCCTGCGATCTCCGCTTCCGGCAGTGCATCCAGACTGATGCTGGCCTGCTGGCCGACCTCCACAATGCCAATGTCAATCTCGTCCACATTGACGTTGATGTGGAAATGAGAGAGATCGGTCATCTCAAAGGCTGGCCGGGCGCTGGAGGTCAACTCGCCGGCCTTGATGTTCACGGCGGTGATCACGCCATCGAAAGGTGCAGTGAGTCTTGTCCCGTCCAGTGCCAGCAGCGCTTGCTCTACCGCCACTTCGGCCTGTCGCACCTGGGCACGGGCGATGTCCAGATCCTCGGCCGAGAGCCCTTCCTTGAGCCGATCCAGCGTGGCCTGGGCCTGGGCGATCTGGGCCAGCGTCGCGGCCTTCTGCGCCTCCGTAGACCCTCTGGTGGCCAGCCGGTAGTTCGTCTGGGCTAACTCATGATCCAATGTGGCCTGCTGCAACTGCAGCGACGGGGGCAGCATGGCCACGTTGGGCAGATGGGCCACCTTATCATAGGCGGCCTGAGCCTGATCCAAGATCATGCGGGCCCGCTCGACATTGCCCTTGGCCACCTGCAACTCATCCTCGCTGGGTCCTTTCAGGAGCTCACGGTAGGCGGCCTGTGCGCTGGCCAGCGCAGCCTCGGCCGCAGCCAAGTCACTGGGATTAGGCTCAGTCTGGGCCTTGGCCAACTGTGCCCGGCTGATGGTCAGCCCGGTCTCGGCCTGAGCCAGGGCCAACTCCAGCTCTGCCGTCTCCAGCTGAGCTAGCAGACCGCCAGCCTTCACCTCCTGTCCCTCTTGCACTAACACATCCGCCACCCGCCCCGCACCCTTGAAGCTTAGCAGCACCCGAGACTGGGGTTCGATACTGCCCGTGGCGCTCACGGTGGATATGATCGTGCCCCGCTCTACGGCCATGCTGTCGAAATCAGGCGCTTCGGGCTCCTTCTCCTGAGCGAAGAGCTCGTAGCCGTAGAAGCTGCCGCCGATGACGACCGCCAGGATCAAGATGATAGTGACAAACCGTTTCATTATGTTCTGTTCTCCCCTATTCGACAAGGTTTCAGAATACGTAGCTTCCTAGACATGCAAAGGCCGCAGACGGATCGTCTCCGGCCAAGGAAGCGCTCTCGTATCCCATAGACCAAACGTCAACGCAAGGCATCTTATTCGCCTTGCACCTTCCTAGCTCATCTCATCAGCCCATCTCATCAAGCCATCAAGCCGCTGTCTTTCAGCCCGGCATGAAGGCCCGCACCAGCAGCGCGGGCACCAAGCGCAGGCCCAGGCTCAGCGCGGTGTAGACCAGCACCAGCACAAAGGCTTTCCCCTTGCTGAAGCGAGGCAAAACCCACAGCACAACGAAAACGAGCGCCAGGTGCCAGAGAGTGAATAGGTCTACGCGGGCCAGCACATTGTAGAGCAGGTTGCCAGC
>CBDURC010000078.1:0-12869 GCA_965369635.1 uncultured Anaerolineales bacterium
TGAGACCATGATTGTGCGGGAATAGGACGCGGATGGCCGCGGACGAACACGGAAGGATACAAGTAGAGTCCGTGGTTCTCCGCGTTTGTCCGCGTCCAGTATGGGCTGGCCTTGACATCAACACGAAACGGGGACACCGCTCGATTTCAGCACTCGCTGAATCCGCACACGTAGCACTTGCGGCAGCCTTCCACGGCGATGAAAGTGGCTTGGCCGCATTCAGGGCAGAGGTCACCGATCCGTGCTGTATCCATGGGCAGCGCCATCTGCTCGGCCTGCAGCCCCTCGCCATTGGGCAGGGCTTCGCCCAGATACTCGGCCAGCACCTGGGCCACGGCATCGGGCAGGGAGCGAACGCGGTCAGCGCCGAAACCCATAGGCCGCCCCCCTCCGATGCCCGCAAGCTGCTCCATGACCTGCTGTAGGCGAGCTTGTGGTGACAACGTCGAAGGCAACCGCAGAATCAGAGACATCAGCCGCCCCAGCGCCTCTGATACCGCCGCCGTATCGGAGCCCGCCTTGCCCACGTTGAGGAACACCTCGAACGGCTGACCGGCGCCATTCTGGTTGATGTTGAGGTAGGCGGTGCCTATCGGTGTGGCCCTGCGGTAGGTGTATCCATGCAGCCTGCTGGGGCGTGGTTTCCTGGGGGCTGGTGACGCAGCTTGGCGCTGCTGGCTTCCGTCCCTGCGAGTCCTGGCTGTCTCCTGCGTCTCCAGCACGACCATCTGGCGAGAGCCGGTGACGTAGACTGTCAGACCCTTGCAGCCAAGTTCCCAGGCCAGCATGTAGGCGGTTTCTACATCCTCAACTGTGGCCTGGGCGGGATGATTGATCGTCTTGCTGATGCTGGAATCCACGAATACCTGCAGTGCAGCCTGCATGCGCACGTGCTCTTCGGGCGTGATGTCCTGAGCCACAACGAAGACACGCCGGATGGACTCGGGCACTTCGGCGACATGCTGGCAGCTCCCGGTGGCGTTCACCTGCTCCAAGATGCTTGTCCGTGTGGCCTCATCCAGGCCTGCCTCCAGCAGAGCTTCTTCGAACAGTGGGCTGGTGTAGGTTAGCCTCAGGTCGTGGTCATTGTCCTTCACTGTGCGGGTGTAGGCCAGGGCGAACACAGGTTCGCAGCCGTAGCCTTCGCAGCCGGCCACCGTGCCCACGGTCCCCGTGGGGGCCACAGTGGTCTGGGCGACGTTGCGGATGCCATGCCGCCTGATGCCCTCGCTGATTTCTTCCCAGTTCAGCGGCGGGCGCTCCCAATCGCGACGGGAGGGGACGAGCGGCTGCGGTGGCTGCCAGCGCAGGTCGACAGGATCGTAGATGCTTCCCTCGATGGTGGGAAAGGGGCCGCGCTCCCGCGCCAGCGCTATGCTGGCCTTCATGCTGTGGTAGCGGATGAACCCCATGACCTGGCCAGCGAACTCCTGGCCCTCATCACCGCCGTAGCGTATGCCCAGGCGGTACATCATGTCCGCCAGACCCATGATGCCCAGGCCGGTGCGGCGGCAGCGCTGCGCAGCCTCCTGTAGCTGCGGCACAGCAGGCACGTAGCCATTCGCGTCCACCACGTTGTCCAGGAAGTGGATGGACAGCTCCACACTCTCGCGTAGCTTCTCCCAGTCCATCTTGTTGTCGCCGGTCACATGCTGGGCCAGATTGATGGACCCCAGGCAGCAATTCTCGTAAGGCCCCAGTGGCTGCTCCCCACAGGGGTTGCTGCTTTCGATCATATAGAGGTGAGGCACGGGATTGTGGCGGTTGACGGTATCGAGGAAGAGCACGCCCGGTTCACCATTGTGGTGGGCTTGTCGGGCGATTTGGCGAAACAGCTCTCTGGCGCGCACTGTCTTCCACACGCTATCGTCGCGCGGGTTGATCAGATCGAAATCCTCATCGCTCTGGACTGCCCGCATGAAGTCGTCAGTGATGCCCACCGAGGTGTTGAAGTTGCTGATGGCGCCTTCGTTCGTCTTGCAGCGGATGAACGCTTCGATGTCGGGATGATCCACGCGCAACACAGCCATGCAGGCGCCTCGTCGGACACCGCCTTGAGCGATGACGCCGAAGGCTGTGTCGTACGCCTTGAGAAAGCCCAGAGGGCCGGTAGCGATCCCTCCACTGGAGGCAACGCGATCACCGTGGGGCCGCAGGCTGGAGAAGCTGAAGCCTACACCACCGCCGGTCTGCTGGATGAGCGCCGCGTCTCGCAGTGTCTGGAAGATGCCACCGGGTTGCCTGCCCATGTCATCCATGACAGGAAGCACGAAACAGGCGGCCAACTGGCCAAGCGGTGTGCCCGCACCCGTGAAGGTGGGGGAGTTGGGCAGGAAACGGAAGCTGGTCATCAGGCGACAGAAAGCCTCTTCGGTTATCAGCCTATCCCTGCCGTAGTCGGCGTCAACAGCGGCCACCGTGCGCGCCACGCGGCGAAACATCTCCGCTGGCGTTTCCACCGGCCGGCCATCGCTTCCCTTGCGCAGGTAGCGCTTTTCGAGGATGGTCAGGCCATGATCGCTGATCGGCAGTGGTTCCTTGGATATGATGACTGGGGATGTGATGACTGATGTGGTGTTGCTACCGCCGCTCACAGCGCTCTTCCCTCCTGTCTGTAGAGAGGTCTCCTACACCCATCCCTGCTCTCTAGCTCCTCCACTTCTCTAGGTCTCCTTCAGTAGTCGGTCAATCTCGTCCTTGACTGCCCCCAGATCGGTCAATTCCAGGTAGACGGTGGCGAAGCGGATGTAGCCCACCTCGTCCAGTTCCTTCAGTAGCTCTAGCAGCTTGCCCCCGACGATCTCAGTGGACACCTCGGCCTTGCCGAGGCCAAACACGTGGTCCTCGACCTGATCAACGACCCGTTCGATGTCTGCCATGGCAATGGGGCGCTTGGCACAGGCAAGCCGGATACCGTCTAGCAACTTCTGGCGGTCGTAGGGTTCTCGCCTGCCGTCGCTTTTGACAATGTGAAGGGCGGTGGCAACCTGTTCGTAGGTGGTGAAGCGTTGGCCGCAATGCTTGCACTCTCGCCGCCGGCGGATGCCATCGCCAGCCGAGCGGGTGTCTACAACGCGTGAACCGAATTCAGCACAATGGGGACATTTCATTTCTTGACCTCACTTCGTCAAGGAAGGCGCACAAGGGCAGGATGTGCGAGAGTTCAGTTGAATTGCCTGACCGGATACAAGATGTTGTGGTTATGAAGCAGCAGACCACAAGATGTTGGGTCGCTGAAGCGAGGGAGAGTATATCACAGGATGGTGGCCTTGGCAAGTGCAGGCGCGGAGAGTGTTGAAAAACGTGCCTCTTCGACCCAAGAGTGGGGGTCAGGCCCCACTTCGGCACTCGAGAGGGCCGCAAAGTGGGACACGACCTCAGATTGTGGGCTCCCGGCGGCATGCTCGGCCCACCATGTGAATTCACAGCGCCTTTTCCAACACTCTCCGCGCGGAGAGTGCTACACATTGGGGACAATCTCTCCCATGGTTTCAACTGGGCAATTGGTGGGAGATTGGCCCATTTCGTGCGCTGATGGTATACTCGTTCATGAACCAGTCCTTTCGCAAATGCGGCGTGTGCAATACGGAGGTTATTGACCATGGAGACCATACTCAAAGGAACAGGCGAGAACGTCATCATCGGTGATGGCCGGCCGACGGTCATCATCGGTGAGCGGATCAACCCCACAGGCAAGAAGAAACTGGCCGCGGCGTTGGTCGATGGAGACCTGGAGATCGTGCGCCAGGAAGCGTTGGCGCAGGTGGAGGCAGGCGCTGACGTATTGGACGTCAATGTCGGCGCGGCAGGCGTGAACGAGGTTGACTTGCTGCCTAAGGCCGTCAAGCTTGTGCTGGAGACAGTGGATCTGCCTGTCTGCATTGACAGCGCCAACGGCGAGGCGCTGCGGGCAGCGTTGGAGGCACACAAAGAGCTGAATCCTGACGGCAAGCCTCTCGTTAACTCGGTCAACGGCGAAGAAGCTAGCCTGGCACGGGTGCTGCCACTGGTGGCGGAGTACGGCGCGGCTGTCATCGGTCTGTGCATGGATGATCAGGGGATCCCGGAGACGCCAGAACAGCGACTTGCGGTGGCCAAGAAGATCGTCGAGCGGGCCGAGGGGATGGGCATCTCCCGTGAGGATGTCCTCATTGACTGCCTGGCGCTGACCGTAGGGGCCGACTCGCAGGCCGGATGGACGACGCTGGAGGCCATCCGCTTGGTCAGGGAAGAGCTGGGGGCAAATATGGCACTTGGGGCCAGCAACGTCTCCTTTGGGCTGCCAGAGCGGGAGATGATCAGCGGTGCTTTTCTGGCCATGGTTATTGCTGCTGGTGTGAACTGTCCCATCGTGGATGCAGCCAAGGTGCGACCCTTCATCCTGGCTGCTGACTTGCTCCTGGGCCGTGACGATTATGCCATGCGCTACATTCGGGCCTTCCGTCAGCGGCGAAAAGCGCAGGGCGGGCGTGCCTGAGATCCGCCGAATGGGTAGTTCGCTATTTCGACGTCGTCCCCAGAGAAGCGCGAAACGTGATCCGTGAAATGTGACACTGATTCATGGTTCACGTTTCACGTCTTACGCTTTGTGTCTGCTTCGTGCTCTATGACCCAGGTCATGGGCGGTTTCGGCGAGAGAGGACATACTGGGAAGGCATGATCGGCCTAGAATCGTTCATCGCTGCCTTCGTGCAGCGAGAAGCAGATCGAGCAGACACCGAGACCCGCTATCGCCCACCGTTGGTGGGCTTCGCCGATGCCGCGGATCCCCGTTTTCTCCAATTGCGGGAGGTCGCCGAACCGACCCATCTGCTGCCTGGCGATCTGCTGCCGGCGGCGCGGTCGGTCGTCTCTTTCTTTTTGCCTTTCGCCAAAGAGATTGTGAAGGCCAATCGGGCGCAGCGCAGCGAGGTCGCTCGCCAGTGGGCGCTGGCCTACGTCGAGACCAACGCGCTCATCAACCGCATCGCCCAGCGGCTCATCACTTCTCTGGCCGAGCGGGGAGTGCAGGCGGCAGCGGAACCGGCCACTCACAACTGGGACCCGGTGACCTTCATCAGCCGCTGGTCGCACAAGAGCGTGGCGGCCATCGCTGGCCTGGGCAGCTTCGGCCTGCACCACATGCTGATCACCGACGCCGGCTGCGCTGGCCGTTTTGGCAGCCTGGTGCTGGACGCCGCGCTGGAGCCGACGTCGGCGCCTGGGACTCTCGCCCGCGATCGCTGTCGCTACTTCCATGGTGGGAAGTGCACGGCATGCGTGGCCCGCTGCCCCGTGGGCGCGCTGACCGAAGATGGGCTGGACAAGCGCCGCTGCTATGAGCGGTTGCTACAGGTGGCCGACGGTTTTCGTGATCTGGGAGTAGTTGACGTCTGCGGCAAGTGCGCCACCGGCCCCTGCGCCTTTGAATCGGCAGTGTGAACTGATTGCGGATTGCGGAATGGGAAATCCGCAATCCGCATTCCGAAATCCGAAATCTCAGGAGGACACATGCTGGTTAGAGACCGAATGACACCCGATCCCATCTGCGGACACCCGGAGATGCCCGTCACAGAGGCCCAAGCCTCGATGAGGGAGAAGAACATACGCCATCTACCCATCGTGGACGAAGATGGGAGACTGGTGGGCCTGGTGACGCAGCGATCACTGTTGCGAGCCCTCCCTTCGGATGTGAGCAACTTCAGCCGCTTCGAGATCAGCTACGTCCTGGGCAGGATCAAGATCGATCACGTCATGGTCAAGGATGTGTTCACCATTGATGAGAATACGGCCATCGAGGAGGCCGCCCGCATCATGGCCGACCGGAAGATCGGCTGCCTGCCGGTCATGCGGAGCAGCGATCTCGTGGGAATCATTACCGATAACGACCTGTTCACCACCATGGTGGACTTGCTGGGTGCACGGCGAGGCGGCGTGCGCGTCACCGTCGTGCAGCCAGACCGGCCTGGGGCGATAGCTCGCCTATCCACCGCGATTGCACAGGCGGGGGGGAACCTGACGGTGATGGTGGGCTATCCGGCGTCCGAACCCGACATGTGGTCCTCTTTGCTCAAGGTGACGAACATCCCTTGGGAGGGGTTGAAGAAGGTCATCGACAAGTTGGAAGACATTGAGATTCAAGACGTGCGGGAGATATAGGTTGGTAGATTGGTAGATTAGTAGATTGGTAGGTTGGTAGATTGGTTGACCAGTTCGCCAGTGTACCAGTCTACCGATCCACCGAGTCCGGGAGCGGATATGGCGATAGAACGCGAGAATCCGGAAGGCGCGGTGTTGGTCGTTGGCGGTGGCATCGGTGGGATGCGCGCTGCTATTGATCTGGCCGAGGCTGGTTTGAAGGTTTACTTGGTGGAGAGGGATCCGGGGCTGGGTGGCCGAGTGGCTCAGTTGGGCTACATGTTCCCTACCCACGACTGCGTGCTCTGCCGCGGCACTTCGGATCACGGCTATGGCTGCACACGACCGGCCATCTCACCTGCCTTCGCAGATCACAACTTGCATCCCAACATCGAGATCATGACCCTCACAGAGGTCGTGGATGCCAACGGACAGGCCGGTGACTTCACGGTCACCTTGCGGCATCAGCCCCGCTACGTGTCGGTGGAGCGTTGCACTAACTGTGGCATCTGCACTGCGGCCTGCCCTGTGCGCTTGCCTAGCGAGTTCCAGGAAGCGTTAGTGACGCGCATGGCCATCCACAAGAGTGCGCCGCGCTCGTTCCCTGATGCCTACTACGTGGACAAGGGGGATTACTGCCTGGACTGCCGTCGCTGCGAGGCCGTGTGCCCGACCGGGGCCGTGAATCTGGATGAAGAGCCCTGGGACGAGGAGATCAGCGTTTCGGCCATCATCCTAGCCGTGGGGTACCAGTTGTCTGATGCCAAAGCTCTGGAGGAGTTTGGCTTCGGGCGCTACCCCAATGTCGTTCACAGCATGCAGTACGAGCGCTACGTCAGCCGTTCGGGGCCCACGGAGGGGTTGCTCTTGCGTCCCTCTGATTTCACGTCGCCGAAGCGCATCGCCTGGCTGCAGTGCATCGGCTCCCGCGATCAGGAGCATCCCTATTGCTCGTCCATCTGCTGCATGTACGCTACTAAGGAGGCGGTGCTGGCCAAGCAGCGTGTGGATGGCGTTCATTGCCAAATCTTCATGATGGATGAGCGGGCCTTCAACAAGGAGTACAACGCCTACTTCCACCGTTCCTGCGAGGAATACGGTGTTGAGTACACCCGCTGCCGCATCTCCGACCTGTGGGAGGACCCCCAGACCCACGACTTGATCCTGCACTATCCCGACGAAGAAGGCAAGATGAAGGAGGATCGCTTCGACATGGTTGTGCTGTCGGTGGGGGTGCAGCCGCCGGCTGGAGCGGAGGGCTTGGCCCGCGTCCTGGGTTTCGACCTCAACCAATATGGCTTCTGCGAGACGGACAAGTTCAATCCACTGGAGACCAGCCAGCCGGGCATCTATGTCTGCGGGGCCTTCTCCTCGCCGAAGGACATCGCCGAGACGATCATCGACGCCGCCGGGGCGGCCGGCGACGTCATGCGCATGTTCCACGATCAACTCGGTGCGCGTCCTTCCAGCCGCGAGTATCCCTTCCTGAGCCAGGGCGATTTCCCGCCCGAACGGGATGTGACCGGCCAAGCGGCCCGCGTGGGGGTCTTCGTCTGCCGCTGCCGTCCGGCTATCGAAGGAGCAGTGGACATCGAGCGCTTGCTCGCCCACGCCAGGGAGTATCCGCACGTGGTCTACACTGCGGACGTTGGCTACGGTTGCTTCCCTGAGGGGCTGGCGGCTATCAAAGAGGCCATCGCTGACCATGACCTGAACCGGGTGGTCGTCGCCGGTTGCAGCCACCGCACCCACGAATCTCTCTTCCAGCGCACCGTACGGGAAGCGGGTCTCAATGCCTACCTCATGGAGATGGCCAACATCCGCGAGCACTGCGCCTGGGTGCATCCCCACGAGCCAGAGAAGGCCACACGCAAGGCGATAGAACTGGTGCGCATGGCCGTGGCTCGTGCCAGCACTCTGCAACCGGTGCACAAATCGGCCGTGCAACTGATGCGGCGGGCGCTGATCATCGGCGGCGGCGTGTCGGGCATGACGTCGGCGCTGGCCATCGCCGACGCCGGCTTCGACGTCGCCCTGGTTGAGCGGAGCGACGCTCTTGGCGGTCACCTGCACAACATCCACTACGTGGTCGAGGGGTACAACCCGCAGCGGCTCCTGCGAGACCTGGTCAACCGCGTGCGGGGGCACGAGCGCATAGATGTCAATACCCGCACCGAGGTCGTCAAGCACACCGGCTACATCGGGGACTATCGGGCAGTGCTGCGCCGGCGTGATGGCAGCGAGGAGACCATCTCCCACGGGGTGACCATTGTGGCCACCGGAGGGCGTGAGGCCCGGGGCACCCGTTACCTGCTGGGCCAGCATCCGAAGGTCATCACCCAGCTCGATCTGGAGGAGGCCATTGCCTATCGCCTGGATGAGATCGCTGAACTGAAGGATGTGGTGATGATCCAGTGCGTCCGCCCCGAGGGCGCCAAATATGACTACTGCTCCCGCATCTGCTGCACCAGCACCATCAAGAACGCGCTGCGCATCAAGGTGGCGAACCCTGATTGTCGGGTGACTGTGCTGTACAAGGACATCATCACCTACGGCTTCCGCGAGCAATACTACACCGAGGCGCGGCGGCGGGGCGTGATCTTTGTCCGCTATGACGATGACACCGAGCCTGGCGTCGAAATGGTGGGGGACGCGAAAAAGGGCGAAAAGAACAGTCGGTTGCGGGTGACGGTGCAGGAGCCCATGCTGCGCCGGCCGATGGTCATCGAGCCCGATTTGCTGGTGTTGAGCACGGCCATCGAGCCGTCCGCGGGTACGGCGGAGGTGTCCGAGTTACTCGAGGTGCCACTGTCCCACGAGGGGTTCTTCTTGGAAGCGCACATCAAAATGCGCCCCATGGACTTCATGGAGGAGGGCATCTTCGTCTGTGGCATGGCTCATTATCCCAAGTTCATCGAGGAGTGTATCAGCCAGGCCCTGGCTACGGCGGGACGGGCCATCACCATCCTTGCCAAAGAGCCTCTCTACGTCGGTGGCACCATCGCCGTGGTGGATCAGGCGAAGTGCGTGGGCTGCTTGACCTGTGTGAGGGTCTGCCCCTTCCACATTCCCAAGGTTGATCCCGACCGGGTCGGGGTGGGCGAGATTGTGGGGGCGGCCTACATCGAGCCAGCGCTGTGCCAAGGTTGCGGCACCTGCACCGCCGAGTGCCCGGCCACAGCCATTCAGTTGATGAACTACACGGATACGCAGATCATGGTGCCCGAGTCACCTGTTTTGGGAAGTTGGGTAGAGGTATGAGCGATAACGGTAACGATTTTGAGCCGGAAATCACGGCTTTCATGTGCATTTACTGTGCCTACATGGCGGCGGACACCGCCGGGGCTCTGCGCATCCCCTATCCAGCCAACGTCAAGCTGGTGAAGCTGCCCTGCACGGGCAAGACCGATCCACGCTACATCCTCAAGGCCTTCGAAGACGGGGCTGATGGGGTGTATGTGGTAGCCTGTCCAGTGGGGAACTGCCACCACGTGCGCGGTAACGAGCGGGCATACGCGCGTGTGCAGCGGACGAAGAAGATGCTCGATGACATCGGCCTGGGCGGAGAGCGACTGGATATGTTCTTCGTGTCTGGAGGCCAGGGAGCTACCTTCGCCGAAGCAGCGGAGAAAATGACGGAGCGGATTCGGGAACTTGGTCCCAGTCCGATCAAGTTGGAGGTTAGAGGCTAGGAATCGGAGGTTGGAAGGTCTGACCATCCAACATCTAACATCGAACCTCCAACTTCCAATACCGGGAGGAAAGAATGATCGTTGGCGAACAGAAACCATTGGAAGAGATCAAGGAATTGATCGGCGATGCCGAGAAGGTGCTCGTCGCTGGCTGTGGCACGTGCGTGGCCGTCTGCTTTGCCGGAGGCGAGCGGGAGGCAGAGATCCTGGCCTCCGTGCTGCGCATGGCTTTCCAGGTGGACGGAAACGCCAAGGGGGTGGAGGAGGTTACCGTACAGCGCCAGTGCGAGCGGGAGTACGTTGATCCCCTGGCCGAGCAGATTGCCGAGAGCGACGTCGTGGTCTCGCTGGCCTGCGGCATCGGCGTGCAGACGCTGGTGGAACGCTTCCCCGATGCCTGGATCGTGCCGGGCCTGAACACCACGTTCCTAGGGATGCCCCAGGAGCAGGGCATCTGGGTGGAGCGTTGCCAGGCCTGCGGCAACTGCATCCTGGCTCTCACAGGTGGCATCTGCCCTGTCGCCCGCTGTTCCAAGCAACTCTTGAACGGCCCCTGCGGCGGCTCGCAGGATGGCAAGTGCGAAATTGATCCCGAGTTGGACTGCGTCTGGCAACTGATATATGATCGGCTGAGCAGGATGGGCAAGCTGGATTTGATGTACAAGTTCCAGCCGGCCAAGGATTGGTCCAGCAGCCGCCATGGCGGCCCGCGTAAGATCGTGCGCGAGGATCTGCTGATGCTGCAGGAAGAAGGCTACTGAGAGCATCGAGGGGGTTGGAGTGCCGAGTCGTCGGAGACGATGCACTCCAGCAGAATGGTATTGAGAGGGAGAAGACGGATGAGTGATACAAACGGCTACAAGTCGGGGTCTCGCTTGGAGAAGCTGCTGCGCGCAGGCCACTTCGTCGCCACCGGCGAATTGGGGCCGCCACAGAGCGCCGACGGCGAGGTGATCCGCCGCAAGGCACAGCTCCTGGAAGGCAAATGCGATGCCGTCAACATCACCGACAACCAGACGGCCATCGTGCGCATGTCCAGCATCGGCTCCGGAGTCATCTGCTTGCAAGAGGGGGTGGAGCCCATCATCCAGATGACCTGCCGCGACCGCAACCGGCTGGCCATCCAGTCGGACCTGTTGGCTGCCTATGCTCTGGGGATTCGCAATCTCCTCTGCCTGACCGGTGATCATCAGAGCTTTGGCAACCATCCCACGGCCAAGAACGTGCATGACCTCGACTCCCTGCAACTGATTGACATGATGGTGCGTATGAGGGATGAGAAGGTGTTCCTTTGCGGGGATCCCATCAAGACGGTGGAACCGCGCTTCTTCGTTGGCGCGGCGGCCAACCCTTTCGCCGATCCCTTCGACTTCCGCCCCTATCGCTTGGCCAAGAAGGTGGAGGCGGGGGCCGACTTCATCCAGACCCAGCTCATCTACAACATGGACAAGTTTGCCGAATTCATGCGGCGGGTGCGGGAGATGGGATTGCACGAGCGGGTGTACATCCTGGCTGGCGTGGGGCCGTTGAAGACTCCGGGCATGGCTCGTTACATGCGGGACAAGGTGCCGGGCATGGATGTGCCCGACGAGTTCGTGGAGCGCATGGAGGCGGCAGCTAGAGATATTCCCAAGGAAGAGAAGAAGGCCAGAAGGGCCGCCTGGCGCGAAGAGGGGATCAAGATCACGGTGGAGCAAATTGAGCAGTTGCGCCAGATGGAGGGCGTGGCGGGCGTTCACATCATGTCCATCGAGTGGGAAGAGGGCGTTGGGCTTATCACCGAGCGCGCTGGCTTGCTGCCCCGACCGGCCATCTGAGACTATAAGGAGAGCGTACTATGGCTGAGGTGATTGCGGCCATTGATACTGCGTTGGCCAAACTGATCGAGCAGGAAACGGGAGAGAACGTCTACCTGTGTTATCAGTGCGTCAAGTGCACCAGCGGCTGTCCACTGGCTGAGCACTTCGACTACACGCCCAACCAGATCATGCGTGCCATCCAGTTGGGGCAAGAGGAAATCCTGTCCTCCCGAACCATCTGGTTGTGCGCCTCTTGCCAGGTGTGCAGCACCCGCTGCCCGCAGGGATTGGACATCGCCAAGATCATGGATCAGTTGATGATGATCGCTCGCCAGCGGGGCATCAAGCCCGCTATCCCTGCCGTGGAGGCCTTCCTCCAGGTGTTCCATCGCAACACCAAACTGCTGGGCCGGGCCTACGAGGCGGGGCTCATCCTGGAGACGAATCTGCGTGCCAGGGACCCGCTGAAGGACGTGTTCGATCTGGGCTTGCCTATGATTCTGAAGGGGAAGATCAAATTCTTGCCCTCTTTCGTCCGCATGCCCAAGCGGGTGGAGCGGCGGGAGGTGGCGGCCAATGAGGTCGCCTACTACCCTGGCTGCTCGCTCCATTCTATGGCCATTGAGTACAACATGTCAACCGAAGCTGCGGCCGAGGTGTTGGACCTGGGATTGGTGGAACCGAAAGGTTGGACCTGTTGCGGCTCCAGCCCCGCCCACAAGTTGGACCACGACGACGCCCTGCGCATGCCTCTGGAGAACCTGGCGCTCATCGAACGCATGGGCTTTGATCAGGTAGCGGTGCCCTGCGCTGCTTGCTACTCTCGCTTCCGGACCACGCTGCACGAGATACGGGCGGATCCAGCGCTGAAGGAGCAGGCAGACGAAGCCATTGGTTATGAGTACCAGGATACTGTCGAGGTCACCTCAATGGTGGAGATCATGGCCGAACGGGTGGGTCTGGAGGCCATCGCCGCCAAGGTGCAGAAGCCGCTGGAAGGGCTGAAGGTAGCTTGCTACTACGGCTGTTTGCTGACCCGCCCGCCGAAGATCGCCGGCGTGCCCCATCACGAGTATCCGATGAACATGGATCGCGTAGTGGAAGCGCTGGGCGCAGAAGCGGTGGATTGGGACGGCAAGACCCGCTGCTGCGGGGCAGGGCTGGCGGCCACCGTGCCCGAACGGGCCCTCGAGCTGTGCCGCTGGCTGATTGACCAGGCGCGGGCCGTGGGAGCGGATTGTTTCGCCGTGGCCTGTCCCCT
>CBDURC010000079.1:0-12725 GCA_965369635.1 uncultured Anaerolineales bacterium
GCTCCTGTTCGTCCTCGATGCCGTCACCAGCCTGATCACTGCAGCCATCGTATATAAACTGGTGCCAGAGACGAAACCGGAAGCGTCCGAACAGCAAGAACAGCAAACCATGCTTCAAACGATGGCTGGGTATCGGCTGGTCATGGCTGACCGGCTCTACATGGCCTTCCTGATCGTATCCATGCTTATGCTGATCGTCTACCAGCAGATGTACAACACCCTCTCGGTCTACCTGCGGGATGTTCACGGTGTTTCCCCTCAGGGATACGGCGTGCTGCTCAGCCTGGACGCCGCCACAGTGGTAGTGTTTCAGTTCTGGGTTGCCAGAAAGACCAGGCCCTATGCGCCGATGCTGATGATGATGGCGGGAACCCTGTTCTACTTGGTCGGTTTCACGATGTATGGTTTTGTCTCCGCCTACTGGCTCTTCATCGTTGCCATCCTGCTGATCACCATCGGAGAGATGGTCGTGATGCCCGTCGGGCAAGCGCTGGTCGCCCGGTTTGCGCCAGAGGACATGCGCGGGCGCTACATGGCCATGTTCGGCCTTTCTTGGACCGTCCCATCGGCAGTGGGACCCTGGGCCGCCGGCCTAATCCTGGACAACTATGATCCCAACTGGGTATGGTACGCAGCGGGCATCATCTCTGCCATCGCAGCCGCCGGGTTCTACTTCCTCCATGTCAGAACGAGAGGGCGTCTTGTTTTTGACATCGATGAGATGCAACAAGTCTCGATGACGCCTTGAAGGCTGCGACACAGGTTGGGCGTGTCTATTCAGGCGAGCACAACAACGCAGACGGCCCGTTGCATAGAGACCACCACTCGTGCAGAGGCAAGCCAGGCTTCTACAGCAGTTCAGTGCCTGTTTGAAAGCACCCAAAGAGGGGCCGATTGTCGCAACCCGGCACCGAGGGGCGGTGGCGGTGTTGCTGTCGGTAGAGGACGAGGAAGAGTTGGGGCGGTGATATTGGCCCACACGCCCAAGTTTCGGGCGATATTGGGCAGCGCACGGCAACAGATTCGAGAGACAGGCGGCATAGAACACGAGGATTTCTGGCAGGGGATGGAAGCGAAGACACCGTACGCTACGTTTTCGCAAGTCACTCCAGCGGTTGCCGGAGTCGGTCCAGCGCAAAGCCAGAGCCGCCCACCGACTCCTTCAGCAGAATCCCTATCACTTGCGCCTCAAGGAATCGCCGTGCCCTCTGTGCCTCAGTGGCGAGTCTGGCAGTTCTTTCAGTGGAGTCAGTGCTGCTATTCGCCAATCAATCCCTCTGTCCCTCTTCGGCTCCTTCCGCTCTTCCGCTGACAATGAGCGTCAGGTATAGGTCTCCACAAAATGTTGGTAGAGCTGCTCGGCGTTGGTCACCTGGCTCGGATCCCAGTTCAACCCGGCTGGGTGCAGAATGAAGGGGTAATCCTGCGGGCCGCCCAGACCGCCGTGCGAGGCCCACTGCTCCTCGAAACAGACCACCTTCCCTTCTTCGTCCCAGGCCCCCAGCAGGATCAGGTCGCCGCTGTGGGGGAAGGACGCCACCCGCGCTAGCTGTACGGCGGCCAATCGCGGCTCCGGCAGCGTGACCAGAGGATGGTCGGGGTCGAACTTGCCCTCAGGCTCCAGGGGCTGTATCCCCTGCGGCGTGAGAAAGGCGGGATGGCCACCGTTCCGGCCCAGGATGAGGCCTATGCTCGTCTCCTGCACAAGCCGTGCCATCAGCTCAGGGTAGAGTATAGCCACCTCGCCCAGATCCATGGGCGAGGGCGTGACGTTGAAGTAGACGTGGGCCAGGCTGCCGGAACTGCGCACGATCACATCACTGCGCCGCTCCAGGTCCCAGCCCAGCTCAGGGTCCGGAGGTACCCTCTCCTCCACCCAGTGTCGCAGGGTGCGCAGCAGCGCCTGTGCCCGCTTCGACCGCCCCATCTCCATGCCCCGCAGCTCCTCCAGCAGGAAATCGGCCGGAGCGCGGGCGTGATACACCTGCCCCCAACGCTCGTCCAACGCCACAGGCTCGCCCAGTTGAGCGGCGATCTGCTCTCCTAGTGTGTGACCACGGATCTCCCGAAACGGCGTGCTGGGGCTCATCCCATGGTCAGAGAGCACGTAGAGGTCGTACTGGCGACGGCGGTACTGGCGGCGGATGCGGTCTATCTGCCTGACCTGCTTATCGAGCCCCCGCAGCGCCCGCAGGGCATCGTGCCCCAGCGGTCCCACGTGATGAGCCACCTCGTCGTAGCCGAAGTAGTTGGCCCAGATACTGGGCACGCCGCGGTAGATGTCCATCATCACGCCGAAGGTCTCGATCTCCCGGAAGACGACGTTGACCATGATCTGGAAGAAAGGAGAGATGAGCGTGAAGCGCCGTGGCCGACCAGGCCGCCAGCGGGAGGCCAGCCGTCCCCAAAGGTCTCGCAGGTACTCGCCGATGGACACGCCGACCGTCCGCAGAGCGCGCCAGGGACTTAGCAGGAAGAGGAGGAGGAAGCCGAAGCCACGCACGTTCTCGAACAAGCGATCCCTGCCCCAGGCGCCCAAGGTGAAGAGGGAAAGGCGAGCCCCGCCGTCGAACATGTTGACGTAGCTGGAGCCACCGTTGAGGATGCCTTCCCGGCCAGCGGCCACGCGCTGCTGCACTTGCCTCACCACCGCCGGCGGCTTGCAGACCACGGAGAGGCCGCGATCCTTCTCGTACCAGCGGAAGGAAGGCACGTCCCAGTTGTTGCCGAACATGATCCCCGCCTGCACGGCCGGCGTGCTGGAGGGGAGGCCGCAGCGCCATCGGGCCAGCCGCGCCTCGCCGGAACCGAGCAGCCGCTGCAACGTGGGCGCATACCCACGGGTCATGGCCTCTTGCAGATACTCGTGGGCCAGGCCGTCAATCTGGATGATGATGAAGCCGCGCCGGTCAGCAGGTTCAGCCGGACCGCGGCCCATCCTCTCGGCCAGCGTGCCGTACTTGCGCGTGTAATACCAGCGCGCCAGGCCGTCAACCAGATCGAGAACACGCCGCAGTAGCCATGTCATCAATCAAACTCCAATCACCAAACCCCAAACGCTAGCGCCCCTTCCGGTTCAGCGCCTGCGGGCTGATCGCCATCAGCGTGTAGGCCTCGTTGATATCCGCCAGGGTGAGCAGCGCCACTGGCTGTCCGCCCTCTAGCACGGGCAGCGCCTGGCAGGCGGCGGCACTCATCTTCTTCTGCGCAGTCAGCAGCGTATCTTCCGGTTCCACCGTGGGATGATCTGCGCACATCACCTGGCCTACGGGCACATCGGGGCCATACCTGCGCAGCGCGTCCAGCACCACGGCCCGCGAGAGGACTCCCACCAGTTCCCCGCTCTCAATGACCATGAAGTCTGCCTGATGCGTGCTCAGCGTCAGGTCCACGACGTGCGATAGCCGATCCGAGGGTGACACTGTGCGCGTGTTGCGGCTGGCGGCCTGACGCACCCGCAGGCTTGACAGCAATTCGCGGGCTGCCGCCGTCTGTCCTTCTTGTCCTGCGCCGAAGAAGATGAAAACGGCAATGAGCATCAGTGTGTATTGACCGGGAATGAGTAGCCCGGCGAGACCGAGCAGCAGCGCCAAGCCCTGTCCCACGACCACGGCGATGCGAGTGGCCTGGACGTAAGGCAGCACCATAGCCAGCAGCGCCCGCAAGACCCGTCCGCCGTCCATGGGAAAGGCTGGGATGAGGTTGAACAGCCCCAGTGAGAGGTTGGTGACCAACAGATACAGCAGCAACGTCTGCCAGGCTGGTTCGCGCATCAGTTCTGGCAATCGCATGATGTCGCCGAGCGCGCCCACAGCCAACAGAGACACGGCCAGCATGCCCAACACAGCGGCGATGATGAAATTCACCGCCGGCCCGGCGACGGCCATGACCAACTCCTGCCACGGTTTGCGCGGGATGTCCTCCATCCGTGCCACGCCGCCAATGGGCCACAGCGTGATATCGCGCACCTTCACGCCGAAGCGCTGCGCCACAAGACTGTGCCCCAGTTCATGCAGCACAACACAGGCGAAGAGCAGCAGCACATAGGCGACGCCGAACAGCGCCCCCTGCCAGCCCCCCGCCCCCATGCCCCAGTACTGCACAGCAAAGAGGGCAACGATGAACAGAAAGGTGATGTGTAGACGGATGTCAATGCCCTTGATGCGGGCGATTCTCACTGACCAATGCATGTTTGCCTCCTCAGTAGCTTGCTTCCACTGGACTCGACGGTCCACTGCGAGCTCTTGCAGCCTGCCGAGTCTTGGTAGATTGGTACACTGGTAGATTGGTACATTGGTACATTGGTGAATAGCGCATGATGACCAATCTGCCAAGCACAATTAACCTGTGGGTATGGCCAGCGTTACTCTGTCGTCTCTTCTAGGTGGAGACCGAGTCAGGGGACCGCCTCCAATCCCCTGGGCGAACGCGTGATACACTGGCTCCCACAGGATTATACCTCAGATGGGTCTTTGAGTCAACGTTTGACAATCTGACGCTTCTGTGGTATAAAACCTTACCTGATAACGCACAGGCTGTGATGGAAACGAGTAGGCGGGGGGGTAGCGCTCAGCGAGTCTGGGGTGGTGTGAGCCGGACGCGTGAAGCCCGCCGAAAATCCTTCCGGAGCCGCTGACCCAACGGTCGGTACGTTGGTACACCGGTACATTGGTAGACTTAAGTTGGGAAGCGACCAGCTTACCAATCTACCGATTTACCAATCTACCAGCCCAGTAGACTCAGACGGCCTCGTCCACCGTTACCCGGACGCGGGTATCGGAGCAGCGGTTGGTTGCTCCCGCACCCGGCAGAGTGAGCGGCTACGCTAAGAAGGGTGGTACCGCGGGGGTCTGATTTCGCCCTCGTCCCTTGGGACGGGGGTTTTTCCTTTTTGGGAGGCAAGATGCAGGAGGTAAGATGCAGGAGGCAAGAAGCGAGATGACCGAGCTACTCTACCAGACGAACAGCTACCTACAAGAATTCGAAGCCACAGTGCTTGCCGTGGAAGGAGCGCAGGTGGCGCTGGATCGCACGGCGTTCTATCCAGGCGGCGGCGGGCAGCCCTCCGACCAGGGACAAATGCTCTGGGATGGCGGCCAGGCCCGTGTGCTCAAGGCCAAGAAACAGGGTGATCTGGTCTGGCACAAGCTAGATGCCGACCCGCCACCTGTGGGCGCGAAGGTGCAAGGCCTGCTGGAGTGGGAGCGACGCTACCAACTCATGCGCATCCACACCGCTCTGCATGTCTTATGTGGTGTCATCTGGCGGGACTATGGCGCGCAGGTGACCGGCGGCAATATGGAGCCAGGGCGGGCGCGCATGGACTTCGAGTTCGAGACCATGCGGCGGGAGCTGGTGGACGAGATCGAGCAGAAGATCAACGCCGAGGTGGCTGCTGCCCGTCCCGTGCGGGTGAACATCTTGCCCCGCGAGGAGGCGTTTCAGATACCCGACCTGATCCGCACCAAGATCAACCTGCTGCCGCCGCAGATCAGCGAAGTGCGCACGCTGGAGATCGTGGGGCTGGACCTGCAGGCGGATGGCGGCACGCACGTCGCCAACACGTCGGAGGTCGGACCCATCAAGATCGTGGACTACAAGAGCAAGGGGCGCATCAACAAGCGGCTGGTGATTGCCCTGCAGTGAAACGGCGAATGACGGACGACGCATGAGGTGATCAACAGGGAGATGAAAGGGGAATCGGAGGAGGTATCATGTTCAAGGACGTACTGACCAGAGTGGATTTCGTTGCCCAGGAGCACGACGTCTTGCGCTTCTGGGAAGACACCGATGCTTTCAAGAAACTGGTCGCCCTGCGCGCTGGCGGGCCGAAGTGGTCGTTCATAGACGGCCCTATCACTGCCAACAATCCCATGGCCGTTCATCACGGCTGGGGTCGCACGTACAAAGATGTCTTCCACCGCTACCAGGCCATGCGCGGCCATCAGACTCGCTACCAGAACGGCTTCGATTGCCAGGGCCTGTGGGTGGAGGTCGAGGTGGAGAGGCAACTGGGCTTCCGTTCCAAGCAGGACATCGAGGAGTATGGCCTGGCCCGCTTCGTGCGTCGCTGTAAGGAGCGAGTGCTGCGCTATGCCGCCGTGCAGACCGAACAGTCCATCCGGTTGGGCTATTGGATGGACTGGAATGATCCCAAGACTCTGCGCGAACTGGCTGACAGATTGGCGGAAGACCCTGATGCCGAAATCACCGTGCAGGGGCCGCAAGGGCCGGTCACCGGCAGCGTGGAGCATATCGTTGCCCGGCTGGGCATGCCCGAGTTGGGCGGTTCCTACTTCACCTTCGCGGACGAGAACAACTACATGATCTGGACCTTCCTCAAGCTCTGTTGGGAGAAGGGATGGCTCTACAAGCACGCCGACGTGATGCCCTGGTGCCCCCGCTGCGCCACCGGCATCTCGCAGCACGAGATCGTCACCGACGGCTATATGGAGGTGACCCATCCCGGCGTCACGCTGCGCTTCCCGCTGCGCGGGCGGCCCGAGGAATCCCTCCTCGTCTGGACGACAACGCCCTGGACGCTTACTTCGAACATCGCCGCCGCTGTGGGCCCCGATTTGGATTACGTCAAAGTGCGGCAGGGCGAGGAGGTCTTCTACCTGTCCAAGGGCACGGTAGGGATGCTGCGGGGCGATGTCGAAGTCCTGGCGGAGATGAAGGGCAGTGAGATGGAAGGCTGGACGTACGATGGCCCCTTCGATGATCTGCCAGCGCAGCAGCAGCCCGGTGGGCACACTGCGCTGCAATCGCTCATCGAAGGCATCGAGGTATCAGCGGCCCAGGCGCACCGCATCATCCTATGGGATGAGGTGAGCGAGGAGGAAGGCACGGGCATCGTGCACATGGCCACCGGCTGCGGTGCCGAGGACTTCCGACTGGGCCAGGAGCATGGGCTGCCTGTCGTCGCGCCGCTGAACGACGAGGGAATCTTCGTCGAGGGCTTCGGCTGGCTGACCGGGACGAGCTCCGCTGAGGCTGCGCAGCCCATCTTCGCAGACCTGAAGAAGAAGGGGCTGCTCTACAGCGTGGATGACTACACGCACCGCTATCCGGTCTGCTGGCGCTGCCGGACGGAGCTTGTCTTCCGGCTGGTGGACGAGTGGTTCATCTCCATGGATGAGTTGCGCTACGACATGATGGATATCACGCGGCAGATCCGCTGGATCCCCGCCTTCGGGCTGGAACGGGAGTTGGATTGGCTGCGCAACATGCACGACTGGATGATCTCCAAGAAGCGCTACTGGGGGCTGGCATTGCCTATCTGGGAATGCGATGAATGCGGCCACTTCGAGGTCATCGGCGACGAGCACGAACTGCGGGAGCGGGCCGTGGAGGGCTGGCAGGAATTCGAAGGACATGCCCCCCACCGCCCGTGGATTGACGCCGTCAAGGTCAAATGCTCGAAGTGCGGTGCGGTCATCTCGCGCATCGCCGACGTGGGCAATCCCTGGCTGGATGCAGGCATCGTCTCTTTCAGCACACTGCGCTACCGCAGCGACCCGGAGTATTGGCGCACCTGGTACCCGGCGGACTGGATCAGCGAATCGTTCCCCGGCCAGTTCCGCAACTGGTTCTACAGCCTGCTGGCCATGGCCACGGTGGTGGAGAACACGCCACCCTTCCTCTCCTGTTTCGGCTACGCCACATTGCTGGCCGAGGATGGGCAGGAGATGCACAAGAGTTGGGGCAACGCCATCGAGTTCAACGCAGCCGCCGACCGCATGGGCGTGGACGTGATGCGCTGGCTGTATTGCTCCCACAAACCGGAGACAAACCTGCTCTTCGGCTACGGCCGCGCCGACGAAGTGCGACGCCAGTTCATGATCCCGCTGTGGAATGTGTACAGCTTCTTCGTGACCTACGCGAACATTGATGGGTGGATACCTGGTAAACTGGTAGACTGGGAAACTGGTAAATTGGCAAATTGGGAGGCTGGTCATCACATGGAGCCTGGGGGAGAAGAGGAAGGCACCAATCTACCAACCTACCAATCCACCAGTCTACTGGACAGGTGGATCATCGCCCGGCTCAACCAGGTCATCGGCGTGGTCACTGATCGGCTCGACAACTACGACTCCTACCGGGCCACGATGGTCGTGGAAGCGTTCCTGGACGATCTCTCCAACTGGTACGTGCGGCGCAGCCGTCGCCGGTTCTGGAAATCGGAGGCAGACGAGGACAAGGCCGCAGCCTACCGCACGCTGTACCAGGTGCTGGTCACGCTGTGCAAGCTGCTGGCGCCCATCGTCCCCTTTGTCACCGAGGTGATGTACCAGAATCTGGTCCGTTCGGTGGACGCAGAGTCGCCGGAGAGCGTACATCACTGCGACTGGCCGGTGGTGGATGAGGCGGCGCTGGACGACGCGCTGGTGGCCGACATGGCTCTGGCCAAGCAGGTGGCAAGCCTGGGGCGAGCGGCACGCGCCAGCGCCAACCTCAAGCTCCGCCAGCCCCTGGCGCGAGCCACGGTGCTGGTTCCGGGAGGAGAACGGGCTGGCCTGAAGCGGCTGGCCTATCTGGTGGCCGAGGAGCTGAACGTGAAGGAGTTGGCCTTCGCCGAGCGGGAGGCGGAGTTGGTGGACTACCGGTTGCTGCCGGACAACAAGCTGCTAGGGCCTCGCTTCGGCAAGCGCTTCCCGCAGGTGCGGCAGGCTCTGGCAGAGGTGGATCCTGCAGCTACCGTCGGCGAACTGCGGAGCGGGCGACCTCTGCAACTCACCCTGGATGGCGAGACGGTGGAGCTGAGCAGTGAGGAGGTGCTGATCCTCACAGAGCCGAAGGAGGGACTTGCCGTGGCGGCCGAGGGCGGCGTCACCGTAGCTGTGGATACGCGGCTCGATGACGCGCTGCGGGCCGAAGGGCTGTCGCGGGATCTCGTGCGCCAGTTGCAGAACCTGCGCAAGGAGGCCGGCTTCCATCTGGAGGATCGCATCACCGCGCACGTTGTGGGCGGGCCCGTGCTGCAGGACGTTCTGGATCGCTTCGGCGACTACGTGGCGGCGGAGACCCTGTCTGTCGAGTTGGTGACGGGCAAATCGCCGTCGGGATGCGTCCATGCTACGTTCGACCTGGGCGGCGAAGAGGTTACTGTCGGCGTAGTCCGACAGGCCTAGCCGCCACTTGCCAGTTCTCCCGATTTGGGTACAATATGCCTGGCGTGAGGTTTGGGCGGGGAACAGAAGAGTATGGACGGGCCTATTTGCGCAAGCACTTGGGCGAGGAAGGCTACCTGCGTGTAACCGGCCAACTCAGATGACGGGTGAGCCGATCAAGCTTTTGCTCGATGAACATATCTGGGGGGGGATGGCAATCGTGCTATCCCCAAGCAATGTCATTGGAAAGGGACTGTTATGAAGATGTCACGCAAGGACGCGCGACTCCTAGCTCAACTGGAAGCAGAGAGAGACGAACTGAGAGATGCGCTATCGCATTACGAGGAGAATGGTCGCCCCAATCTCGGCCTGGGCAATCACATGGCTGACGACGGCACCGCAGCGTTCGACCAGGCGGCCAGCCTGGCACTGCGGCGCAACCAGGAAAGGATGCTGGAGCAAGTGGACAAGGCTCTGGCGCGCATGGACGTCGGCACTTACGGCCTGTGCGAGCGATGCAGCGAGAAGATCGACTACGCCCGGCTGAAGGCCATTCCGTATGCCACGCTGTGCATCGAATGCCAACCACACGCTGAACGGTAGAGGTGCATCTTGACCCATCGCAGAGCAAAGTGGTTTCTGCTGTTGCCCGTGGCGGCGCTGGTATTGGTCCTGGATCAGTTCAGCAAAGCGTGGGTGCTGCGCAATATCCCGCCGAACGAAGTGTGGGTGCCGATCCCGGCGTTGGCCAATATCTTTGTCTTCAGGCACGTCACCAACACCGGCGCGGCCTTCGGCCTCTTCCGCAACGGGGGGACGGTTCTGCTGGCTATCGCTGTCGTCGTCATCGTGGCCATCATAGTGTACACGCGCTACCTCTCCACAGAGCGGTGGCTCGTGCTTGTGAGTCTGGGACTGCAACTGGGTGGCGCGCTGGGCAATCTTACTGACCGGTTGCGTTTTGGCCACGTGGTGGATTTCCTCGACTTCCCCTACTGGCCCACCTTCAATGTGGCTGACAGCTCCGTCGTCGTCGGGGCGGCACTCCTGGCCCTTCTGGTGCTGACAGAAAAGGAAATGGGCGAACAAGCAGACGAGTAGACAAGTAGACAAGGAGCGGCCGGATGCACCTTGCGTGCCCATTTACACCCCGGTGCTATCGTCTAGAACTTGGAACCTGCAACCTTCGAACCTGGAACAGGACTTGCTGCAGCCGAGGTGGAGACGCCTCGGCTTTGTTGTCTGATCGCTATGCCTAACGACACCGGCTTCGACATGCTCTCAGAAACCAAAGAGGTCATCACACTGACCGTGGAACAGCCGGGGTCTCGCCTGGATAGACACCTGGCTACCGAACTGCCCGACCACTCCCGCGCCGAAATTCAGCGCTGGATCAAGGAAGGCCGCGTCACCGTGAACGGCGCTGTCCTTCGAGCCAGCCACAAGGTCGGGGTGGGAGAGCACATAGTCGTGCGGGTGCCGGAGCCCGAGACGCACGAGTTGCTCCCTGAACCCATCCCCCTTGATGTGGTGTATGAAGACGGTGACCTGCTGGTGATCAACAAACCGGCGGGGATGGTCGTGCATCCAGCACACGGCAACTGGAGCGGCACGCTGGTCAACGCTCTGCTGTTTCACTGCCCCGATCTGACAGATGCTGGCAACGAGCAGCGGCCTGGCATCGTGCATCGTCTGGACAAGGATACCTCCGGCCTGATCGTCGCAGCCAAGAACGAACCGGTTCGCCGGTACCTGCAAGCACAGTTCAAGGCGCGGACGGTTGCTAAGGGCTATCTGGCGCTGCTGGAGGGCCATCTGGAATCCCTGGAGGGGCGTATCGAAGCCGCCATCGGGCGAGACCCCCGGCAGAGGAAGCGGATGGCCGCGCTGTCGCTGGCCCGCGGCGGACGGGAGGCGACCACTTACTACCGCGTGCTGGGCTACTACGACGGCTGCACGCTCACAGAGGCGGAGCCTAAGACCGGCCGCACGCACCAGATTCGCGTCCACTTCGCTTACATCAAGCATCCCCTGGTGGGCGACACGGTCTACGGCCGGCGCAAGCAGCGGCTGCGCTGCCCGCGCCAGTTCCTGCACGCGCACCGCCTCGGCTTCCTCTTGCCATCGAGCGGCGAGTTCGTGGAGTTCACAGCCGAATTGCCAACTGACTTGCGGCAGGTGCTGGACACCCTCCTCCTCAGACGAGAATAGACACCAGAAGAGGTGCTCTGGATAGCATTTGGCGAAGCACCTTATCAGGCACATAATCTTCGCCGAGGAGGTATTGACTGTGAACTATCGGGATCGAGTGCAATACTGGGTGGACAAAGGAAACGAGATCGTCTGAGTTGAATACGCGGGTCCCCACCCATAGCGCCCTGTCTTGAGGAGACCATGAGCGTCATCGAAGTTCGTGATCTGCGCCGCGTGTTCCGCACCACCATCGGCGTGATACGACGCAAGACCAAAGAAATCGTGGCTGTGGACGGCATATCCTTTGATATCGAGGAAGGCGGGCTGCTCGGTCTGCTGGGCCCCAACGGTGCGGGCAAGACGACGACGGTCAAAATGCTCACCACGCTGCTCATCCCCACCTCAGGCACGGCCCGCATTCTAGACCACGATGTCGTGAAGGACGCGGCAGCTATCCGCCCGCACATCGGCTTCATCTTCGGGGGCGAGCGAGGGCTCTACTGGCGGTTGTCGGCTATTGACAACCTGCGCTACTTTGCCAATCTCTACATGGTCGACCCCGCCGTGACCAGGCAGCGCATCCCCTACCTGCTGGAGTTGGTGGGGCTGGCGGATCGCGGCGACGAAAAGGTGGAGGGCTACTCCCGCGGCATGAAGCAGCGGCTGCACATCGCCCGCGCGCTGCTGCACGATCCCCAGGTGCTCTTCCTCGACGAGCCGACCATGGGCCTCGATCCCGTAGGCGCTCGCGAGCTGCGCGGTGTGATCCGCGACCTGCTGGCCGAGCGCAAGACCATCCTACTCACCACCCACTACATGTTCGAGGCCGACGAACTCTGCCAGCGCGTCGCCGTCATCAACCGCGGCAAGATTGTAGCCCTGGATACGCCCGAGGGGCTCAAACAACACGTGCAAGACCTGTCGGTTGTCGAGCTGGAGGTCATTGGCATCACCGGCGATCGTGTAGAGCAGTTGCGCCGCCTGCCGTTTGTTGACACCGTCTCCGTGGAGCCCCACGAGCAGAAGCAGAAGCTCTCCATTCACTCCAACACCGGCTCCACCTCCGTGCCGCAGATATTGAACATCCTGGAAGGACTACGGGTGGACAAGGTGACCTCACGCGAGCCGACGCTGGAGGATGCCTACGTGCGGCTGGTAGGAGGCGAGGTGTGATGACCTCCAAGCGGTTGCGAAGCTATCTGCGAACCATTGGCCAGGTGTTCGTGCTGCAATTCAAGCAATTGGCCGTTGACGGCTTCATCATCTTCACCGTGCTGGTGCAGCCGCTGCTCATCGCCATCATGGGACTGTGGATGATGCGCGAGCAGCAAGGCAACTATGCCATCTTCATCGTGGTGGGCAGTGGCATGACAGGGCTGTGGTCCAGCCTGCTCTACATCACCGGATCCAACATCAACG
>CBDURC010000080.1:0-12485 GCA_965369635.1 uncultured Anaerolineales bacterium
CCAGGCGGCGTCTCATTTCGTCGCTGGAGATCCCGCCTTCACTCTCTTGGCAGGAACGGGAACGTTGGATCAGAGCCAAGAATTGCGGATTGGTACTCAGCGAGATGGTCTCCAGGTCAGCGTTCTCAATGGAAAACACAGCCACTATCGGTCGCCCCTCAGCGGTCACCACAATTGGCACTCTATCTACATCGCGAGCGTATTCAGCTAACGACAGGTTTGCCTCCGTGATGTCTAGAGTTCTAACATTCATAGCTTTATCACCTCACCACCAATATACACACGGTCGCGCTCTTTTC
Organism: uncultured Anaerolineales bacterium; assembly: GCA_965369635.1. Lineage (GTDB taxonomy): Bacteria > Chloroflexota > Anaerolineae > UBA3071 > UBA3071 > UBA3071. Next base: position 300 of record CBDURC010000080.1, read on the forward strand.
TGCCCACTGCCAGAACCAGCACAGTGGCTTCGGGATCATTCTCTACGTCATAGTACACACGCAGGTTGCCGATGCGAAGTTCCCACGGGGCTAGTGGATTGGGACGCATAGGCTTGCGGTTTCGTGTTTCCACAGTCGGTTGGTGCTTCAGTTGCCTGTCAACTGTATCCAAGACGATAGATCGCTGACGAGCTGTCAAAGCCCGCAGATGGTCTTCTGTTTCTAGTGAGTACTCTATCTTGTTACGGCAACTTGACAGAATCCTTTGGTTTGGGGTAAGATAGCACAGTTGGCTAGCAGCATATTGATTATACACCAATCTCCCCATATGCGGAAATGGCAGGAAACGTCCTTACCGCTGGTGTACCTCGCAGTTGGCGGTTTGGGCAAAGCCTGCGGATGGAATCTGCAAACTGATAGCCGAAGTCAACTCAAAGCCCACCCCTGTCCAGTGCGCTTCGAACGCACTTGGTTTCTTGGCTTCGGAACTCGATTGCGAGGCCAAACCGCGCCAGGCTCGCAGGTTTCGCTGCATTGAGGCACTGAGAGGAGCACAGTCATGAAAACACGGCGTTTTGGACGAACAGGACACATGAGTACCATAGCCATTTTCGGCGCGGCAGCTTTCTGGCAGGTGACGCAGGCTGAGGCGGACGCGGCCATGGAACGACTGATCGGTTCCGGGGTCAACCACATTGACGTGGCACCCTCCTATGGCCTGGCCGAGGAACGTCTGGGGCCATGGCTGGCGCGAGAGCGCAAGCGCTTCTTCCTGGGGTGTAAGACTCAGGAACGAGCCAAAGCGGACGCTGCGGCCGAGCTGCGTCGCTCTCTGGATCGGTTGCAGGTAGACGCGTTCGACCTGTACCAACTCCACGCCGTCACCAGCATGGAGGAGCTGGATCAGGTGACCGGGCCGGGCGGAGCGCTGGAGGCGATCCTCGATGCACGGGCGGAGGGGCTGACACGCTTCATTGGCATCACTGGCCACGGGCTGGAGTCGCCTGCCGTCTTTCTGGAGGCCTTGCGTCGCTTCGACTTCGACTCGGTGCTCCTTCCCATCAACTTCGTGTTGTACGGTAACCCTGCCTACCGGCGCAATGCCGAAGAGCTATTGCGCCAGTGCCGCGCTGGCGATGTGGGTAGCATGATCATCAAAACCGTCAGCAAGGGACCATGGGGCGAGCGGCCCGCGACCTACAATACCTGGTACGAACCCTTTGATGATGCCAACCACATCCAGCAGGCTGTCAACTTTGCCCTGTCACAGGATGTGACCGGGCTGTGTACGGTTGGTGATGTCACCCTCCTGCCGCTTCTCTTGCAGGCGTGCGAGCAATTCACGCCTATGAGCGCGGCCCAACAGGAGGCCCTGATCGCCAGCGGGGCCGAGTATGAACCGCTGTTCGCGTGACGGATAGTCACACGCTCGATTGACCGCAGTGAGACAGATAGCGGGTAGACCGGCCTCTCAACTTAGCCCCTAAGCATGGTCATTTCCAAATGGTCATTTCCAACATGAAGCGTTGCTTGTTGTTCATCTTCATCATCATCACGAGCGTGCTGCTCTCGACGCTCGTCCTGCCAGCAGCGGCGAGCGAGCGGGCTATGCTGGCTTTCCCCGATGATGATCTGCTTCTGTGGCACTTGAAGCGCTGCCAGAGAGTCGCCACGCGCTACCAGGAGGAGTGCGAGTGGCTGTGGCCGGCTCACGAACCTCCGACACTGGCCACGGAGATCGATCAGACCGGCTACATCAAGGGCCTGTATATTACCCACGGCGGTCTGCGCAGTTCGGTGCTGCGCAACCGCGTCAAGACCCTGATCGAGACAACCGAACTCAACGGTATCGTGATGGACGTCAAAGGGGACCGTGGCTTCCTGGCCTACCCCAGCAAGGTGAAGACCGTCCAGGAGATCGGCGCGGACCAAAAGACAGCGATGGACGAAGAAACCTGGACCGAGTTCCTGAAGTGGTTCGATGACCGGGGGATCTACACCATTGCTCGCATCGTGACCTTCAAGGACGAACCGTTGGCCGTCGCCCATCCCGAGTGGGCGGTGACGGACTCGGAGACCGGAGGGCTCTGGCGCGATGGCGAGGCACTGGCCTGGGCAGACCCCTCCCACGAGGAGGTGCAGGAGTACAACATCGCCCTGGCCGTGGAGGCCGCGGAGATGGGCTTCGATGAAATCCAGTTCGACTACGTGCGCTTCCCCTCTGACGGCAGGATCAGTCGCGCCACATTTGCTCAAGAGAACACCAGGGAGAACCGCGTGCGGATGATCGCTGCTTTCCTGGAGAAGGCCAAGGCGGCGCTGGAGCCCTACGACGTGAAACTTGCTGCAGATGTGTTCGGATACGTCACCTGGCAGTTCAGTGATCTGGGTATCGGACAAGAGATCGAAGCTATGGCACCTCACCTTGACGTGCTGTCGCCCATGCTCTACCCATCCACCTTTGGGATGGGATTACCAGGCCTGTCACCTGAATACCGGGAGGCGATCGCCTATCCCTATGAAATCGTGTATGAAGCTACTCAACGGGCGCTGGCCCGCGCCAGGACGGTGAACCCCGATATCGAGATACGCCCGTGGATACAGGATTTCCGCGACTACGCCTTCGACGGTCGCACCTACACGCCCGATGAAATCCGCCGGCAGATGGACGGTGCCCGGGATGCGGGCGCTCGCGGCTGGATTCTGTGGGATCCAGCGGTCGGCTACACCGCCGAAGCGTTGGTCTCGGCCCAACCTGTCCACACGCCCAACACCACCGGGAAGGTGCTGATACTCGAATATCACCGCATCGACGAACCGGAAGCCCGCTGGCAACGCACTCCGGCCAATTTCCGCGCTGATCTCAAGCGGCTGCTGGCCGGTGGCTACTACCCTGTCAACCTGCGCGACCTGGTCGAGGATCAGTTGAGCAGCGTGCCGGCAGGAAAGCGTCCCGTGGTGCTCACCTTCGACGATTCCACCATCGGCCAGTTCCGTCTGCTGCCTGATGGCACCGTTGATGCCAACTCAGCGGTTGGCATTCTCAGAGCTTTCCACGAGGCCCACCCCGACGATTGGCCCTTGCGGGCCACCTTCTTCGTCTTGCAGGGCGAGGGGCAACCCGGCCAAGCACTCTTCGGCCAACCCGTACTGGCCAAGGAGAAGCTATCAAACCTGGTGGAATGGGGTATGGAGGTGGGTAGCCACACCATCAGCCACGCCAACCTGTACCAGCTCAGCGCCGAGGGGGTGCAGCGGGAACTGGGCTTGAGTCAGGCCCAGTTGGAGGAATGGCTGCCGGGGTACAGTGTCGTCTCACTCTCGGTGCCCTATGGCATGTTTCCCCAGGACGAAACGCTGCTGGCCGAGGGCGCGCACGATGGCCTGACCTACACCTATAGGGCCGCGGTGAAAGTGGGTGGCAGCCTGGCGCCGTCCCCTCGTTCACCCGAATTCGATCCCTATCACATCCCGCGGGTGCAGGCCACACAATCGGAATTGGACTACTGGCTGGAGGTCGCCGATCAGCCCGGCGTTCACTACGTCTCGGCGGGCGAATAGCTCAACGTGCTTCGGGCAACAGATAACGGAGGATGGCAATGTAGTGGCAAACGCTGCCTCCCAGGACAAACAGATGCCAGGTAGCATGGTTGTATGGCAGTTTGCGCCAGGCGTAGAAGATGACTCCCACCGTATAGGCAACACCTCCAGCGGCCAACCACACCAGGCCACCAGCAGGAACGCTGATCAGCATCTGTTTCAGGGCAACCACACAGAGCCAGCCCATCAGAACGTAGGAGAGCGTAGAGATCTTCCGAAAGCGACCGACAAAAAACGCCTCGAAACCTATCCCCAACAGCGCCAACCCCCAGATGATAGCCAGCAAGGTCCAACCCCACCCCCCCCGCAAACTCACCAGCAAGAAAGGCGTGTACGTTCCAGCAATCAGCAAGTGGATTGAAGCATGGTCAATGATCCTGAAAACCCGCTTAACCCGAGCGTTCTGAAAGCTGTGGTAGAGGGTTGAAGCCAGATACAGGATGATCAGGCTGCTACCGTATATGCTGAAGCTGACAATCTGCCAGACATCACCGTACAAAGCGGCCAGAACGACCAGAACGATCAACCCGGCCACACTGAGGCCGGTTCCAATGCCGTGGGTGATGCTGTTGGCTATCTCTTCGCCCAAAGTATAGGGTCTACGGATGCGGGAAGCGGCTAGAGGTTCTTGATGTAGTGTCATCGTCACTCCAGAACAAGCAGTGTAACCATTTCTCCCAATTCGCTTCAGTTGACGAAGAGTTCGCACCTTAGCGGCGGCTGGGAGCTGCCTCCACTTTCGCTCAACTGAACCGTCTTGCGTTCGACCCGTTGTACCATATACGTCCTTGGACTATCAGCGGCGGCCCAATCCAGCCGCCAAACTGTTCACGTGGTCCTTCGACAGCCTCAGTCCCGCTCCCGTGAGTTCCCTTACCCTCGCCACGGCGGCGACTTTGGAGCCTGATAGGATGAGTTGTTGTATTCCCTCCTCCTCTTTTGGCGGCAGGGTGATCCTGTCTGTGCGTTGATCGCAGGGATAGGGTGGGCTAGACAGTTTCTTGGTCATCTCAAACTATCTCCAGCGATGTCAGGTCTACAGCAGATACACAGCATCGGGCGGCAGGGGCATCGGCGGGAAGTCCGGCCCGCCGAAGTAAGTCACCTATCATTCCTCTGACACGGACATCTCCCGATAGAGAAACCAGGCCCCCTTGCGGTCGTCGGCGTTCTTCGGCGCTCGGTCATAGTAGAGGTCGAAGATCTGACCCGTGTCGACGCGCACTCGATAGTAGTACCGCCCAACACCCCATGAACCCCGACGCGAGGCCACGGCTGCATGTTCAGGACGCATGTTGCGCGCCATGCGGCCCCGGCGGCTATAATCGTGCCATTCGTTCAGTGTCTCGACAATCCGGTATGTCTCTCCATGCCAGAGAAATCGGTCAGGACAACCCGGTCTCTTTGCCAATACCGGCGGCCGATCAAACTGAACTTGCATGGGTTCGCCGATGAACCGCAGTGGTTTGATCTCCATGTCAAACTCACCGTGTGCGCTACTGCGTTCGCACGACAGCGTGTGGGAATTCACCCCGGAAATCTTCTATGCGCTGGTGCAGATGCTCCCTCACCACTTCGGGAAGGCAGCCATAGGGAAAATAGCGGCACTCGGAGATCTCGTTGTCCGCCTGCAGAACGCCGCCGATCACTTCTCCCTCGAAACACACGGCCAATGCTCCCTCGCTTGGCTTCGAGTACAACCCTACCACCCGTCTCAATCGAACGTCAAGCCCCGTTTCTTCCTTGACTTCGCGGATAGCCGTCTGATCTATGGACTCGCCAGGCTCCATCACCCCGCCGGGAAGAGACCAATACTGATGACCATAGTCCTGCTTGACCAGCAGAATCGTGTCACCTTGCTGAATGAATACCAATGCGATCACAACCACGCGAGACGGGTCTGTCATCCAGATAGAGGTCAGTTGCTTCTTGCAGGTTGACAATAGCTTCCCCAATCGAATGCCCTTAGCTAACCGTCCCGACTTGAGGATACTCCGCTACATACAAGACCTCCTCCTTATGGAGGAGCACGGAACCGAACTGAGATCTCATGTCACACACTGCTGGACCGATTGGTCAGCGTCTCGCGCTGGATGGCCAGCAGTTCCCCGATCCCCTTCTGCGCCAGATCGAGCAGCGCATCCAGCGTGGAGCGATCGAACCTGCCCCTTTCGGCTGTGGACTGCACTTCGACGAGCTCTCCGGCTGCGGTCATGACCACGTTGCAATCGACCTCAGCGCGCGAATCCTCCTTGTAAGTCCAGGTCGAGCAGCGGCGCGCCATCCACCACGCCCACGCTGACAGCGGCCACCGACAGATTTCCACACCTCCCTCTTGTTGCGGTGACTACGGAAAGCCGCCCTACGTTGCTGTTTCCTCCAAAATACGGCGAATGACAGGTTCCAAACTCGGCAAGTCCTCAGACGCTGTTTTCCACACCACTATCACATTCACGCCAGAGTAATCGTGAATCAACTTGTCACGCATACCAGCCATCGCCCGCCAGGGCACTTCAGTGTAGCTCTCCCGCACAGATGACGGCACTTTCTTCGTGGCTTCCCCAATGATTTCCAGCGCGTGAATGACTGCAAATACCGTCTTCACATCCTGAGCAAACTGTTTATGTGTTATGCCCTGGATGAATTGTGCCACTTTTTCAATCGCCTCGAGGATATCCTCAAGATAGTCGGCATACACGCGCTCTGATATCATATGGGCACAACCTCGCTCAGAATACGTTCACCAATTCTGGGTTTCAGCGCATCTTTTATCACCAGGTCTGCCTTTACTCCGAGAATATCGGTGAGATGGTTCTCCAATTCGATGAATCTTAACAGACTGGGCAATTCATGGAACGCAACCAGCAGGTCTAAGTCGCTATCCAGGTCTTGTTCTTGGCGCACATACGAGCCGAAGACGCCCAACGATTTGACGTGGTATTGATCAGCAAGCAGTGGCAATTGCTGACGGAGCGTTTCCACTAACTTCGCGACGTCTGTTTGATTGGACATGATCGTATTGCCCCTCATGGCTGCAAATAGAATTCGCAGGCTGATATCTGAAGTCGGCTGGCAGCCGACACAGCCAGTGCGCTTCGAGCGCACTTGAAGGTTTAGCCTCGGAATTCGATTCCGAGGCCGCTCTGCCCTCACGCACTCCATCGGCGGATGCGAATGCTCCCTGGTGTGATGACGGTAAAAGCTCGTGGTAGCTCTGTGACATGCTCGCTGATCGCAAAGGCAACGACGTCCGCCTTGCTCATTGGGGATAACCCCGCCAATCGGATCAGCACAACGCCTGGCGCAAGGCGACCCTGACGATACACCAGTTCACCGAAGTCCTTATCAGCCGTCAACAACAAGGCCGCCTCCCGGTTCGCCAGGTCAAGCACAACGTCATCGGGAATCCCCGGTGCCATTTCGGCCACATACCACGCCAGATGACCATCTTCCCGAAGACGGTCAACGATTTGACGATCCACGCTCTCGTCTGCCAGGAAGTTCACGCAAACACCTCAACAAGTGGGTAAACCACATCAGCTTGCAGAGCCTCAGCAGCAAACGCCAGTGCTGCCTGAATCGCCTCGCGGGTCAGCCGGGGATGGGCCTCAAGAAGCTGTTCGACAGTTTCACCAGCAGCCAGCTTCTCCAAAATAAGCTCGACGGTGATACGCGTCCCGGCGATGACTGGTTTGCCCATCATCACTGCTGCGTCTGATACAATCAACCTCTTATTATACATTTCTATCCTCCTCGAAAAGGCAGGGGAAACTCTTCCAGGTAGAGCTCTGTCGCTTCTTTCAGATTGGCGATGGCGTCCTCAAGAGTATATCCCTGGCTTACTGTTCCCACTTCAGGGCATTCTGCTACATACAAATCTTCTTCCTTGTGGAGAACCGCTGAGAAAACCCGTGATGTCATTTCAAACACCCCCCGATTGAATGTCCAGCGCCCTCTGCTGGATGGCCAGCAACTCCCTGATCCCCTTCTCCACCAGATTCAGCAACGTATCCAGCATGGCCCGGTCGAACGGCCATCCCTCGGCCGTGAACTGTGCTTCGACGAGCTGGCCAGCAGCCGTCCTAATCACGTTACAGTCCACTTCGGGGCGGGAGTCCTCCCCGTAGTCGAAGTCAAGCAGTGGTCGTCCGTCTACTACGGCAACCGGCGCAGCCGTGGGAGCGGGTACACGATGCCAGCAACAGGATGCTCAAGTACACTGCGAGGCTGCTGCTCGGAAGTAGGGATTTCATCATCTCTCCATGGGGCTGTCTGATGGTCTGGTCCCATGGATATGACAACGAACCTTCAGGACGAAACGAATCCCATTCTCTGAATCTTGGAATTCGTTGTCATATGCAAGCGACTATGAACTCAGCACTTCCTTCAGAATACGGCGAATGGTCGGTTCCAAGCTCAGCAAGTCCTCAGATGCCGTTTTCCACACGACCACCAGATTCATACCAAAGTAATCGTGAATCAGCTTGTCACGCATACCGGCCATCGCCCGCCAGGGCACTTCAGTGTAGCTCTCCCGCACAGATGACGGCACTTTCTTGGTGGCTTCGCCAATGATTCCCAAGGCGTGAATGACCGCAAATACCGTTTTCGCATCCTGGGCAAACTGCTCATAGGTCATGCCCTGGATGAATTGTGCTACTTTTCCAATCGCGTCGAGGATGTCCTCGAGATAGTCGGTATACACGCGCTCTGATGTCATACGGGCACAGCCTCGTTCAGAATGCGTTCACCGATTCTGGGTTTCAGCGCATCTTTCATCACCAGGTCTACCTTAACTCCGAGAGTATCGCTGAGGTAGTTCTCCAACTCGATGAATCCCAACAGACTGGGCAGCTCACTGAACGTAACCAGTAGGTCCAGGTCGCTATCGGCGCGTGATTCTTGACGCACATATGAGCCGAAAAGACCTAGCGACTTCACCCGGTATCGATCGGCCAGCAGCGGCAACTGCCGACGGAGCGCTTCTACTAGCTCTGAGACATCTGATTGATGGGGCATGATTCATCGTACCTCTGGATGGCCAGCGGTTCCCGTCGCCTGCGGATGGAATTCACACGAGGCCAGCCAGCGCCTCCCGCTGGATGGCCAGCAACTCCCTGATCCCCTTCTCCGCCAGATCGAGCAACGCATCCAGCGAAGCGCGGTCGAAGGGCCGTCCCTCGGCCGTGAACTGCGCTTCGATGAGCTCCCCGGCCGCGGTCAAAACCACGTTGCCGTCCACATCGGCGCGGGAATCTTCCCCGTAGTCCAGGTCGAGCAGCGGTTTCCCATCCACCACGCCCACGCTGACGGCAGCCACCGGCGTCCGCAGCACTTCTAGCGGCACTGCCCCCTGCTCAATGAGCCTCCGCAGGGCCAGAGCCACGGCCACGTAGCCCCCGGTGACAGCCGCCGTGCGCGTGCCGCCGTCGGCCTGCAACACGTCGCAGTCCACCGTCAACTGGTGCTCGCCCAGCAGCTCCAGGTTCACCGCCGCCCGCAGGCTACGCCCGATCAGGCGTCGGATCTCCTGCGTACGCCCGGAAAGGCCACGGGTCTCCCGCCGCGTGCGCGTATGAGTAGAGCGGGGCAAGAGGGCGTATTCGGCCGTCAGCCAGCCCTGCTTGCCGCCGCTCTGCTCCCGCAGCCAACGCGGTAGTTTGTCTTCCACGGAGACGTTGCACAGCACCCGCGTGCCGCCCATCGTGATCAGCACCGAGCCCTCGGGATACTGGACGTAGTTGAGGGCCAGTCGCACGGGGCGCAGCTCGTCAGCCGCCCGTCCGTCCTTACGCATGATAGTTCTACATTCGGGGTTCGCTGTTCTACGCCGAACGCCGAACCCATAACTCTGGACTCGAAACTCGAAACGGCCCTACGCCGCCAGGAACTCGTCAATGACTTTCCTGCTGATGCGGAATTGCGTGCCGATCTTCTTGGCCTTGATCTGGCCCCCGTCAATCAGCGCCTGCACGTCCGCTTCGCCGACCTTGAGGTATGCCGCAGCCTCGGCCAGGTTCATCACCTCGGGAACCGCCGTGGCGGCCGGTTGCCCCGCTGCCTGCATCGCCTGCGTGATCATGCCAGCCATGCCCACTCCCATGCCGAGTCCCGCACCCAAGCCGACGCCTGTGGCCGCTGCGCCGCCCGCCCCACCGCCCGCCTCCGCCGCTGCGCCCATGGCCCGCGCCGCCTTGAACTGCAGGTAGCGCTGCATGTCGCCGATGGCGCCCATAGCCGCCCTCTCGTCAATGGCCTTCTGGGTCTCCTCTGTCGGAGTGATGGAGAGCAGGAAGAACTGCTTGAGGTCAATGCCCACAGCGGTGAAGTCGTCCACCAGCTTGGCCTTGACCGCAGCGCTCATCTCGTCGAAGAGCGCCGGCAGGTCGAACAGCCCCGCCTTGGTCTCGCCCAGCAGGTCCGTCAGCCGGCTAACGACCATCGTGCGCAGGTAGTCCGTGATCTGCGTTGTGCGGTAAAGCCCCTGCGTGCCCACGATCTGGGCCACGAAGCGCTGCGGTTCGGCGATGGCCATGGAGTAGGTGCCGAAGACACGCAGTTGCGCAAAGCCCAGGTCTTTATCGCGCAGGGCAATCGCCTGCGGCGTGCCCCACTTCATGTCAATGAAGTCGCGAGTGTTGACGAAGTAGACCTCGGCCTTGAAGGGGCTCTTGCCGCTGAACAGCTTGCCGATGAGGCCGGCCAACAGGGGGATGTTGGCCGTAGTGATGGTGTGACGGCCCGGACCGAAGGTATCCAGCGCCTTGCCGTCGCGGTAGAACACCGCCGCCTGGCTCTCGCGGCAGATGACCTGCGAGCCGATGCGGAAGTCGCCGCTCCCGCGCCCCGGCACGCGGGTGACCATTTCCTTTGCGCCCTGGTCAGGGGCTTCTACAATGTCGAAAATCCGTGCCATGGTGTCTTTTCTCCTTTGATTTCAGTGCGTCGCAATCCGCTCCCGCTGAACTGCCAGGACTTCGGCGAGGACTTCGACTGAGCTCAGTCGAACCGTCCAGCGGAATTGCGGTGGACTCGACAGCCCACCGCGAGCCCTTGCAATCTCCAATCTCTAGTATCCAGTCTCCAACTGCCTGATCGCCTCGTCGCGCTGGCTGAACAGCTCGTTCAGCTCCACCAGCGTCTCCATCAGGCCGCTGAGCGTTTCGCCGATGTCCTCGTTAGCCGCCACCGCAGAGGCCACTCCGTCTACGCCGCCAGCCACGTCGGGCACCCGCTCGAACAGCGTCTGATCGAACTGCGCCAGCCGGTCCAGCTCCTCCTCCTTGATCCGCTCCAGATCGAAGAAGGGAGCGTAGCCGTAGGCGGCGGTGTTGATGCGGTCAATGAGCAGTTGCAGCTTGCCCACCGCCCGATCCAGGTCGTCCATCCACAACAAGCCGCCGGCCTTCAGCAGGTCCAGTTGCAGAGCCGACAGCCGGCGTCGCTGTGTGCCCAGGCGACGGGCCAGGTTGGTGCGCAGCCGCTTGTCCGCCTCTCGGCGCAGTTCCTTCTCCCTGTAGCCCTTGATGCCCGGCAACTTGGCGAAGAACTTCTCCACGCCGCCCATGGCCTCCTTGGCCTTTTCCACTAGGTCCATGTTTTGCCTCCTGTAGTTCTGGTTCTCGAACTCCTTCTGCGAGTCCTGAAGAACTGCTGAGAGGGAACTGAGGGGTCTGATGCCCTCATTCCTCATTCCTCCCACTCGTCCCTCATCTCTCATTCCTTCCTTGTTGCTCCGATGCCTTGTTGCCTCGTCTACCCTCTGTGCAGCGTCGTTACCGCTGGCAGGCGGTTCAGCATCAAGATACCAAACGGCAGCCCGATGATGCAGGCGCACAGCGCCCAGGCCACCAGCGACCAACCGAGGCTGAACCACCAGCCGATCACCAGGAAATAGATCAACCGCCACGGCCAGAAGCGCTGCCGGACGCCCTCATAGCGCACCGAGACCACCTTGCCGTCCCGGACGTCGGCCACGCTGTAGCCACCAGCCGGTTTCAGCGTCAGCACCTGGGGCACGCGGTTGAGCATCCACAGCCCCAGCGGCAGCCCGATGATCGAGACATTCAGCACCCAGGCGGCGATGATCCAGTACAGCGTCACGTGCCAGCCGATGAAGATGAACCACAGCACGCGCAGCAAGAAAGGTACCCCTGTCTTCCCATTCACTTGCATAGTTGATGTACTCATTGTCATGCCTCCTCCACCCTAATCCTCATTCCCCACCCCGTAGTTCTCCTTCAAGAGCCCGCCTACCAGAAGGTGTTTTTCGCTCCCGCCACTCGAAGGGAAGGCCAGTGACTGCGACCAACAGGTCAATGCCAGACAATCAGTCCGAGCCTCCCCTGGCCTGCGAGCCGAAAAGCCCCGCTGACGGCAAGCGGTTGCCATACTCCTCTCTCACCGCTGCCACGGTCTGCTCTATCGTCGCTTCAATAGTTCATCATCTTCGATCCGCGGGCTTTGCGCGCCGACCAACTGGTAGACCTGCTCCCCATTCCAATCTCTAATCTCCAGCCTCACGTGGCCAGGAAAATGTCCGTCCCGCAGTAGGGACAGGTGACCACGCCTTTGCCCGCCAGCTCC
>CBDURC010000081.1:0-12477 GCA_965369635.1 uncultured Anaerolineales bacterium
TTCTGAAACGAGTCTCTCGGCGATGGCGCCTCAGATTCCCGCAGACCATAGCAGCAATTGCGGTTCTTCGTCGTGTGCGTCGTCAATCAGACCGTCGCAATTGATCAATTCGGGGCTGTGAATCCGCAATCGCCTGGCCATAACGCGGATTGCTTCCGGATTGCTGTCAATCAGGACGAAGTCGCGTTGGTTGCGAGCGGCTGCATCGCCGAAGCTCCCGCTGCCGGCGAAGAAGTCGAGCAGCAAATCGCCCGGATTCGAATGCACCTTGACGATCCTCTCCAGAACGCCCAGAGGTTTCTGCGTAGCATACCCCGTCTTCTCTTTGCTGTTCGTGCCCACTATGGTGTGCCACCATACATCCGTTGGCGTTTTGCCGCGGGCGGCTTTCTCCTTCCCCACCAAGCCTGGAGCCATGTACGGGATTCGGTCCATTTCCTCGAAGTTGAAGGTGTAGTTCCGGGGATCCTTGGCGTACCACAGGATGGTGTCGTGTTTCGTAGACCACCGCTTTCTCGATCTTGCCCCGAAATCATACGCCCAGATGATCTCGTTGATGAATGAATCTCTCCCAAACACCTGATCCAGAAGCAACACCTTGCAGTAGTGCACCTCCCGGTAGTCAATATGGAGGAAGAGGCTCCCATTTGCCTTCAGGACTCTGTGGGCCTCGTCAATCCGCGGGCGCAGGAATCCCAGGAAGTCGTCGAACGCATCCTCATAGCCAATGGAGCCGACGGAGCCGACGGAGGACACCCTCGTTGTTCGGTACCTCTTCCCCTGGAAACCAGTCCGGTCGCCTTGCTCGTCGTCGCGAACAGTCTTGATTCTGGTACGTTTCTGACGCTTGCCCGTGTTGAATGGAGGATCAATGTAGATGAGATCCACACTATCCGACTCCATGTCTCTCAGGATGGGCAAGTTGTCACCGTAGATGATCTTTCCCATTATCGCCTCATCACTCTTCAGGCAGGCCGGGACGCCCCGTCAGTCGTCAAGGGATTCTCCGCTGAAACGCAACACGCCGCCTCTGGCCTGTCCAGGGGCGGACACAAAGGAAGCACGGCTGATGCGAGGGAGTTGCTCTCTCGAACACAGGGGGACAGCTGATATGAGGGAGTTGCTCTCTCGAACACGGGCTCGGAGTACAACTCCTGGCCATCCATCTGGCTATGGTCCTACTACTCCGCCCTTCTGCGGCTTGGTTCTTGTCCTCAAGGCTGGATTTCGACGATAACGCCCTCTTCCGCCCATTCATACAGTGTGGCACCGTTCTCCGTGCTGAGCAGGATGCATCCGTAAGTGACCGGTCGGCCCAGATTGCTCGTCCACAGCAACTGAGAACCGCCCCGCGCAGGAAAGCCGTGGAACCCGTTCATGAAAACGGACGTGGGCACCGGCCGGTAGATGCCCATGAAATGAGGCATCCACAGATCCCAACTGCTGGCGTATGCGTTGGGTTCATGGGATTGGATCTGGAACACGCCTGGCGACGTGGGGGTGGACGGAATGCCCGTGCTGACCGGCCATTCCCACTTGATGGCACCATTCTCGTATGCCCGCATCTGTTGCTCCCCCAGGCTCACCACGATCCGCTTGTTCTCCACCACCGGCAGCGGCAGAAACACGTCCGGCGAAGGAAGCGTCAGTACCTGATCGACGTGGAGCGCATCCCCCACACCGGGATTGGCCTGCTGAATCCAGGGATAGGGGATGCCATAATCGAGGGCGATGCTGGCCAGCGTTTCGCCTTCCGCGACGGTGTGTTGCTGCTGCTGGTGATAGACGCGCAGCTGTACATACCAGCTTCGAATGGCGAGGGCATCCCTGACAGCCACAACTGCTCGGGGCCAGTCCAGGTGACGGTCAGGGCTCGGCATGACCATCTGCGCGGCCAGGCCCGCCTCCGCTCTCTCTGCATCCAGCTCCCAGTTGAGGTTGGTCGAATCCCCAGCATCAATGCCCACATTCAACCAGGTGCCCCACACGTCCGGCGGAATCGTCCACGCCAGCGTCTCATCGGTGATGGGATCGTAGGCACGAATGGATAGGGGATTGGCCAGCAATTGGCTGGCTTGGGCGACGGCAGCGCTCACGTCGCCGATAGCTGGTTGCACCGGCGCTGTCGCCAGGTCCAAACGCCCCTCGGCGACGACCCGATCTGCATGTTGCTCCAGCCAGGCCAAGGACGCTGCTACATCAAGGGCGCGCCCGGGCGCAGGTGGGATCACCTCGACGCCTCCGTTGACCACGCTTATGCCTGCGTCCACGGGGGACAGGTCAAACCGTGACGCCAGAGCTCGCAGATTGGCCTCAGCGATGGTGCGATCAACCACCCACACGGGCCGAACAGTGATGCGCGCTTCTCCCCGACGCATGGCTTCGATACTGCCCAGCGAACGCCCCTGCTGGTGCGCGGCCTGGGCCGTGGCTTCGGCGTCCAGCATGATGCCCAACGCCGCGGGGGTGACTGCGTAAGTGGTATTGTCTGCGTAGAGGACGATCAGCCGCCGCGCCCAGTTCTGTTGCAGGGCGATGGTTGCCTTTGCCGTGGTTTTGCCACCCAGGTCGACATCCAAGGCCTCGACGCCGGGCAAGATCAGATCACTACGGTAGAGCAGGGCCAGAGCGACTGCCAACCCCATCATAGCGACGGACAGCGCGACCAGGCTGGTGATGATCAACTGAGTGGAATCCCAACTTCGCCGGTTCGACCGGCGTAAGGGGGCCTGCGGGAGTGGCTGTTTGGGTCCCATTTCTGTCTGGGCATCCGTGGTGCCGGACATGGGGTCACGGTTGGTGGTGCGTGTGTGAGACGATGGAGGTTTCATTCCTCGTGCCTCGCGGCGACCTGTGCTCCTTCGCGGTTCAGCGTTCGCGCAATTCGTGCAGCACGTCGGCGGGGCGGGCCGTGCGCACCGCCGGTGGCAGCCGCTGCAACTGCTCCCCGTCGAGGGTCACCAAGGTCGTGCCGTACTGCTGGGCCACGGCAGAATAGACGGCATCGGCGCCGCGCAGGCGCGCCGTGGCCGCCAATCCAGCCGCGCGGTCAGCCAGTGATCCGTCCAGGGGCACGAGCGTCTGGCCAGGCAGGCTGCGCAGGGCGCCCGCCAGGGCTAGGGCCCGATCGGGATCATCAAAAGCCCTGGCCACGGCGGTGGCGACTTCGACCACCAACAAAGTGGGGCAGAACAGAGGCAACCGGCGTTCCCGAACCAGGGCCAGGAAGGCCCGGCTGCTCTCCGAATCAGCCTCGGCAGGGTTCAGCGCGCTGACGTGGACACTGGCGTCGACGGTGTACATCGCACCCACCATCAGCGCCGGATGGCGTCGATCACGTCCTGAGTGGAAATATCGGCGGGCCACGCCTGACGAATCTCCTCGGCCAGCCGATCATAGCGGTCCCAGTTGTGGAGCACAGCCTTCCTGCTGGCCTCCACCATCTCCATCTCGGCCCGTTCGGTGTCCAGGGGCAGAATGATGGCCACTGGACGACCATGGTAGGTGACCACGTACTCGGCTCTTTCCTCGCGCACCCGCCGGATCACCTCGCTGGTCTGCTCGCGCAGTTGTCGCACACCAATCAGAGACATGAGCTCCTCTTGTAGTATCATTTGTAGCCTGTATCGATACTACATTCTAACACACGTCGCCGGAATCCGCAACTGCGCTGAAGTCGTCATCTTGGAGCACCTGGCCAACGCACCTGTGAAGCGCATGAAGTCAGCGATGTACGGCGCGATAGCGGGGTGAAGCGCTTGCTACGCGGCACTATCTCTGGGCTTTTTCCGTCGGGCGACCGCCTCGGCCAAAACGCACAGAATCTCGTACATCATCGTGGCAGCGACGAGTGCGGTGTTCCCCGAGGGGTCGAATGGCGGCGATACCTCGACCACATCGCCGCCGACCAGGTTAAGACCACGTAGGCCCCGCAACAACGCCTGCGCCTCGATGGTGGTCATCCCGCCAACCTCCGGTGTCCCCGTACCAGGAGCAAATGCTGGGTCGAGGCTGTCTACATCGAAGGAGACATAGGTCGGGCCATCGCCTACCACACGCCGAGCCTCAGCAATCACTGCCTCCACACCCAGCTTGGTAAACTCCTCAATGAAGATGACACGCATGCCGGATTCAAGTGAGAAAGTCCATCCTTCCTCCGAGTTCTGGGCGCCACGGATGCCGATCTGCACCGTCCGTTTGGGATCAAGGAGTTCTTCCTCCACGGCCCGTCGGAACGGCGTACCATGGGTATATCTAGAACCCAACTCCTCGTCACAGGTGTCAGTGTGAGCGTCGATATGCACCATGCCAACAGGCCTATCCGCAGCAATCGCCCGTAGAATCGGCAGGCTAATCGAGTGGTCGCCCCCCGCACTCAGTGGCACCGCGCCTGCGGCGTACACCTTGCGGTAGAACTCCGTGATATCGGCGT
Source organism: uncultured Anaerolineales bacterium (assembly GCA_965369635.1). Taxonomy (GTDB): domain Bacteria; phylum Chloroflexota; class Anaerolineae; order UBA3071; family UBA3071; genus UBA3071. The sequence goes on from CBDURC010000081.1 coordinate 4,433, forward strand.
GACTCGCCTCGAGGTGAAAAGCGTTGGCAATTGGAACGTCGCCCATATCAGCAACACGGCAGAGCTCATGGGGGTTAAGTCTAGTGACATGATGGACACTGCGAATCAAGCTCGACATGTTGCGGATCTGGCGCGGTCCATGACGTTGGCCGGGACGGTTTTCTACCCCGCCATCGAAAGGCACACCAATGAGTGCGACATCCAACTTGGACGGGTCGCGAACCAGCGGCGTGCGCATGAAGGTCGCAACCCCGGCGTAGCGCGGTGTGGACATAGGGTCGTATCGGCAGTCCTTCCTGTTACAAGGGTGCAGCGCACTTGATCCGTTCCGCATTCGACCGTTTGCTTGACCGTATCGCGTTTCAGAACAGCTTGATTCCACAACCGAAGTGCGTTGCACCAGAGCCAGCCTGAGTAGCTACGGCTAATCCTCGTTTGCTGCGACATTTCGGAGCGATTGCAGGAATACCTGGGGTTCTTCAACGCTCATAAGAACAGAGTAGCCCTCCCGTGTGGCAACATAAACCACACTGGATTGATCGGTGACGAAGAGAAGCGCCTTCTCTCCATTCTTCAGCCTGAACCAGCCCGCTGCATAACCTGGAAGACCAATCCCATTGGTTCTCACCCTGGGCTTGTACGACGGTGCTTCAAGGAGATCAATCTGTCTCGATTCTGCGGGGATGAGTGACCCCGCGGGTATCATTCGCGCATAGGGACCACCACGTATGCGCAGCCCCGCCGGGGAAAGCTCAAATTCCATGTTCCTTGAAGAACAGGCAATGTAGCTGAACAGTACAAACATAGCAAGGAGGAACAAGAGAATCGCACCAGAGAACCATAGGACTTTCGCCGATGCGGGAATCATAGGGAACAGTTCCTTCATTTCCATTTTCCATATCCTTTGGTAGACCTTACCATCACTCGATGGTCGCTCTTGCGCCTGATCTTCCGATTCGGGACGCTGGGCGGACGCTTCTCCGCCATCCTTTCTTCCACACCCTCACCACATAGTACCCCCAGCCGCACACCGACACTGAGCTTTCTTCCTAACTATCTATTTAGCCTCTACCGCTTTCGGCAACTCCACGGCGATGGGCTCTCCCGGACATCGCTCGAAGTCCAACTGCTTCCGCTTCTCTCCTCTATCATCTTCCTCCTCGACCACCCCCACCAGGATGGTATCACCTGGGCCAAACTCGCCTCCCAGCAGCAGCCTAGAGAGACGGCTTTCCACATGGCGCTGCAAGGCGCGGCGTAGGGGGCGCGCCCCGAACTGCGGATCGTACCCGACATCAGCCAGCCACTCGCGGGCCTCCTCACTCAGTTCAATGTGCAAACCTCGTTCGGCCAACCGTTCGGCGATCTCTCGCATCTGAAAGTCCACGATCTGCAACATGTGCTCCTCGCTCAGCGCGTGGAAGATGATGACCTCGTCAATGCGGTTGATGAACTCGGGGCGGAAGGTCTTCTTCAGCCCATCTTCAATGATTCGTTGCCGCTCCCGCTCCTCGGCAGTGCTGCCCGCCTCCTGCTTCAGGAAACCCAGCGCGCCGCCTGCCTTCGCATACTCGGTGCCGATGTTGGAGGTCATGATGAGCACCGTATTACGGAAGTCCACGACGTGGCCCTGGCCGTCGGTCAAGCGGCCATCGTCGAGGATCTGCAGCAGGGCGTTGAACACCTCCGGGTGCGCCTTCTCGATCTCGTCGAAGAGGATCACCCGATAGGGACGGCGACGCACGGCCTCCGTGAGCTGCCCACCCTCCTCGTAGCCCACGTAGCCAGGCGGCGCCCCCATCAGCCGGCTGGCTGTGTGCTGCTCCCGATACTCGCTCATGTCCAGGCGGAAGAGGGCATCCTCGTCATCGAACAGGAACTCCGCCAACGCCTTGGCCAGCTCCGTCTTGCCCACCCCCGAAGGGCCGACGAAGATGAACGAGCCGATGGGACGGCGTGGATCTTTCAGGCCAGAGCGGGCACGGCGGATGGCGTCGGCCAGAGCGGCGATGCCCTCCTCTTGGCCCACGATACGCTCTTGCAGTGCCTCCTCCATGTGCAACAGCTTCTCCGCCTCCGTCTCCAGCATGCTGCTCACGGGGATGCCCGTCCAGCTCGCTACCACTTGGGCGATGTCGTCCTCCATCACCTCGTCCTTGAGGCCCGTCTCCTTCCGCCAGGCGGCCCGCTCGGCCTCGAACTCCTCCTCCAGCTTGAGCCGCTCGGCTTTGACCTGCGCCGCTTGTTCGTACTCTCGCGCTGCCCAAGCGGCTTCCTCATCTGCTGCCAGCTTCAGCAGCCGTGCCTTCATCGCCCTCAGCCCCTTGGGCATGGAGTAGTTGGCCACCCGCAGCTTGGCCGCTGCCTCGTCTATGAGGTCAATGGCCTTGTCTGGCAGGTGACGATCGGTGACGTAGCGATGGGAGAGACGGGCTGCAGCCACCAGTGCGGCTTCGTCGTAGGTGATCTCATGGTGTAACTCGTAGCAGCCACGAATGCCCTCGAGGATATCGATGGTCTCTTCGACCGTCGGCTCTTCCACCCAGACGGGGGCAAAGCGGCGCTCCAGCGCGCTGTCCCGCTCGATGTACTTGCGATACTCGTCTGGCGTCGTGGCACCGATACAGCGCAGTTCGCCACGGGCCAGGGCAGGCTTCATCATGTTGGAGGCATCGATGGCCCCCGACGCGGCGCCCGCGCCTACCACCGTGTGCACCTCGTCAATGAAGAGAAGTATCTCCCCTTCGGCACGCTGGATCTCCTCGATGGTGGCCTTCAGCCGCTCCTCGAACTCGCCGCGAAAGCGGGTGCCTGCCACCATAGCGGCAAGATCGAGCGAGACTAGTCGCTTGCCCAACAGCAACTCAGGCACATCGTCGTCGGCGATCCGCTGCGCCAGCCCCTCGACAATGGCCGTCTTGCCCACGCCCGCATCGCCGATGAGCACTGGATTGTTCTTGGTGCGCCGACAAAGCACCTGCATCACGCGCAGGATCTCAGCGCCGCGGCCGACACAGGGATCCAGCTTGCCCTCGCGGGCGAACTGGGTAAGGTCACGGCTGAATCGCTCCAGCGTGCGGTAACGGCTCTCGGCCGTGGGGCTGGTGACCCGTTGCCCTCCCCTGATCTCCTTGATGGCTTCCAGAATGCGGGCCCTGGTGACCTTCTGCTCTCGCAGGATCCTGGCGGAAGGAGCACTCCGCTCGCTGGCAATGGCCAGCAGCAGATGCTCTGTGGAGATGTACTCATCCTTGAGCTTGTTCGCCTCCTGGCTGGCACCATCCATCACACGCTTGAGTCTGGGCGTGATAAAGACCTGTGCCACCTTGCCCGTGTAGGGCATCGTCCCGCTCATTCTCGTGCTGTGCTCCAGGTGGTCGTCCAGCTTGCCTCGCACCCTCTCCACCGACACGCCCAGCTTCTCCAGGATCTGCGCTGTTACTCCCTGCGGCTGTTCCAGCATGGCCAGAAAGATATGCTCGATGTCCACCTGACCGTGCCCATGGCGCTGCAAAATCTCGTAGGCGCGCATAGCCACGTCCTGTGCGCGCTCGGTAAAACGATCGAATCGCATCATGTTCCGTAACCTCTACCTTTAGTCTACCTGCCCTCTTTCCGTCTTTCGAATCTGATCTCAACTGACCTGAACACCTGCAAGTTGGTGAACCGGTATACTGGTAGATTGGGCTCTACACGAATCTACCAATGTACCAATCTACCAACCTACCAACGCACTCTAGTACCGAAGAACCGCTCCGATGGAGCCAGCCGCCTCCAGCATTTCATTGTCCCGTACTGTGGTCACCTTCACTCCTCGCTCGATGGCTCGACCAACAAGGGCATTCACCGCATCTTTCAGCAGATGCATCTGCCCGCCACAGAACGCACACTGCTCCATGTGCTCCACGGTCATGTAGCTGCAGTGATTGCATTGGTGAGCGGTGCCATGATATCCCTCGGCCAGCACCAGGTGATGCACCCGCCCTTCCTCCAGCAGCCGCAGCGTGTCGGCCAGACCAAGGGCGCCTGCGCCTCCCTTCGATGCAACTGTGATGACCTGTTCGACCAGAGCGGCCTGCTGTTGCTGTGCCACCTGCTGGGCAATGTCCAGCGAGCGCTCAGCCACCTCGGTGGGCGAGGCAGTCATGTCCACAGCAAAACTCCCCACGATCTGTTCCTGCAATGATTTGGGCAGCAACGGCTGAAACTGCGCCACCGTCTTCTCAGTGCCCGCCAGGATCAAGCGCTGACAATCGCGCTCCCGACAGACACTGGCTGTGGCCTCCGCTATCTCCTTGAGATTGCGGTGGGCAGCGGCATCCTCGCGGCGCTGATAGCGGGAGGCCGCCCAGCCGCCCTGCTTGTGACGCTTCACGTCCTCTCCTGACAAACTGCCGACTTCCTCTGCCTCCCCCTGCTCGAAAATGAAGAACCGAGCTCCCTCCCGGCTGATCAAGGCCACACCGTGACGGGCGTAGCTGTACACTACATCACCGAGGGGCTTCACGTAGGGATGACCGCCGACGAAGACGGCATCCTCCATAGGCACCCAAAGGGGATACGCCCGCCAGAAACCGGCGGCCTGGCAACTGAAGCAGGCAACTCCCCTCCCCTGCCAGTTGTACTCGAGATCGAAATAGCGCTCTACGCGAGCCATGTCGGCCGGATCGGCCGCTTCCGCCACGCTGTCCAGTTGATGCCGCAAGGCCAGCTTGTACTTCTCAGGCGTGCGGCGACGTGGATCTACATTCAAGTAGAGACTGAGTATTCCAGTACCCTCCGCTCTGAACGCTGCCAATTCCCGCAGTTCCGCCTCGTGGATCATGCTAACCTCCGTTTTCGCTTCGCTGGTCAGGCGCTGATTCGCCCAGATTCCAAAAGCGCGCCTGTGGATCGGCTCACACGAACGGTCACGGTCTCCAGCTCCGCTCGTATGCTCTCGTTCTCCGCTTGCAAGGCAACCACTTGTTGCTTCAACCGCAGAATGACTTCCACGCCCGCCAGGTTGATGCCCAACTCATTGGTGAGGCGCACAATCTGGAGCAGGCGATCTACGTCGCGACGGGAGTATAGTCGCCGGCCCGAGCGGCGGGCAGGCCTGACCAGGCCCAACCCCTCGTAGCGCCGCAGTGTCTGCGGATGCAAACGCACGAGTTGTGCGGCTATGCCAATGGCATACAAGGGTTGATCTGAACGCAACAAATCAGGCACGACAACCACCTCCTATCAGAGACTACTGGCCTGGTCTCTCCCTCTCAGGTCGGTCAATTCCTCGAAGAGATCCTTCTCTCGTGGACTCAACTCCTCAGGCACGACGATCCGCACCTTGGCGTAGAGATGGCCTCGTTGCTCCGGCTGGCGGAGCTGCGGCATCCCCATGCCCTGCAAGCGGAAGCTGCGCCCGCCTTGCGTGCCCGGCGGGATGCGCAGCATCACCGGCTGTCCGCCGAGTCTAGGCACCCGCACCTCGCCCCCCAACACAACGGTGTACAGGTCCACGGGCACATCGCAGTGCAGATCGTCCCCGCGCCGCTCGAACACGCTGTGCGGCCGTACCTCCACTTGGAGGAAAAGGTCGCCGCGGGAACCGCCGCCGGCCCCCCGGCCACCCTCGCCCTTCACACGCACCTTGGAACCCGTCTTCACTCCTGGTGGGATCTGTACCTCCAGACGGCGACCGTCCACTTGCAGGATCCGCCGCGTGCCGTGGAACGCCTCTTGCAGCGTGATCTCCACGGGCTGCACCATGTCCTGTCCCCTGCGTGGGCGGCGCTGCGCCCCCGAGAACCTACCCGCCCTCGGCTCTCGCCCCACACCACCAAAGATGGTACTGAAGAAATCGGAGAACGGGACCTGACCGCCCAACAGGTCGCCCAAATCCGCATACTCGACATGGACGCGCCCCCCTCTGGGGGCCCCGCCCGTCCACTGGCTCCAATCGAAGCCTTGCGTATCACGGCCCGTGCGCTGCCAGCGCTGCCAGTCAGCGCCCAGTTGGTTGTATTTCTGCCGTTTCTCCGAATCGCTCAGCACTTCGTACGCTTCGTTGATCTCCTTGAAGCGCTCCTCTGCTTGCTCGCTGCCAGGATTCACGTCAGGATGGCACTGGCGCGCCAGCTTACGGTAGGCCCGCTTGATCTCCTTCTCGTCGGCATTCCTGTCTACGCCAAGCGTATGGTAGTAGTCCTTGTATTCCATGCCCACCCTGCTTCCCCCACGTCAGTCGCCCATCTGAAGGCACATCCATTATACTACTTTAGCAGCTCCTTGTCAAGTTACCTGAACAAGATCGTGTAAATTACCTGCCTCCGTGACCACCTTGTGGGCCTGGCCGTGAGCAGTTTGGCCCATATCTGGTGAGCAACGTCGCCCGCGACAGCCAGAGCTGGCGACGCTGCAGCCCCCAGAAATGCTTGCTCCGCAAGCTGGCCGGGTTGAACGTCCAGATCAGCCACCAGGTGTAGAGGTTCTCCCAGAAGTCGGTGAAGTGCTTGAGCGGCCCGACAAGCTCAGGTGGCTGCAGCTCGAAGCCCAGGTGGGTAAAGGGATGGGTCTCTCCCCGCTGCGCATCAAAGGCCGTCTCTCCTCGAAAAGCGCGGACATCCTCCCAATCCGGATCGTTCTCGACGTGGGCCGCGAGTAGTTGCAGCGAGCGCACCAAGCCGAGGCGCATGGTCACCGCCCAGCACAGATCAGTACCAGCCTGGGGCATTGGCGGCACCCGTTCGTTCCATAGGTGCAACTCGCCTATGCGCTCGCCGGCGGTGATGTGCGTGCCATCGGCCAGCACCACCTCTCGTCCACTGTTGCCCAGGGCCAGACGCAGCAGGCAATCCGGATCCGATGAGAATTCGTACACCCCACGCGCCGAGCGCAGGAGAGCGTCCAGGCGACGAATCGCCCATCGCGCCAGCCTGGCGAGCATCAGCCCGACCGCCCCACCAAGACGATAATGATGCCGCCGGAGACGAGTGCCACGCCCACCCACTGCAGGGGTGTGATCACCTCGTGGAAAATGAAGTGCGCCCCGACGACCTGAATGGCGACGAAGCCCAGACCCCAGGGAAAGGCCAGCGCCTGTGACAGGGGAATGAACCGCATCACGAAGGTCAGGGTCAGCACAGCCAGGAACCCACTCACATTGCCCACCACTTGCCAGGTCAGGAACTCCTCCAGCCTGACGCTGAGCGCCGACCACTTGAACCCCACGTTGGCGATGACGTTGAATACCACGTTGAGCAGGATCAGTCCTGCGATGCCTAATGTCCTCATCCCCCACCTCGCTCTCTTTCGGTCTGAGGTTTGGATCAGGGTCAGGAGAGGCTTCGTTCCCTCCCACCGCCACGCACGAGGAAGCGGTAGAAGCTGCCATAGTCAGGCGGGCGGACGAAGAAGGCGGGCACTCGCCGCCGGTAATCACGGTACGATTCGCCGAAACGCTCGACCAGTTCCCGCTCCTCCACCATCCGCAACCAGATGGTCAACCCCAGTGGCCACAGCAGTCCGATGAGCAGGGCGATGACGCTGCCCCGCAGCAGCGCCAGCCCCAACCCCATCCGCAGCACGCCGGAGTACGTCGGGTGTCGCAGCACCGAGTAGATGCGGGAACGGACCAGCCGCCCCTCCTCCGGCCAGTAGACGTAGACCAACGCCAGGTTGTCAATGCCGAAGGTGAACACCGCCCGCCCGAAAAGCAGTGCGCCGCTGAGGAGAAGGTAGGCCACTGGCAGCGCCACCCAGGCCAGTGGCAACACCCGTTCGCCGGGCACAAACAGCAGATGCAACACGATGGCCGGCAGCAGCGGCATGCCGGTCAGGCCGCAACACCAGACGGCGCGCTCGTAGGCCAAATCGCCATAGCGTTGCTTGAGCATTCGGCGGCGGAGGATGACCTGCCCCACCAGCGTGAAGAGCAACGCGGTAGCCAGGAACTGGCTCAGCAGCGGGGCGCCGGGGAAGAGCGGATCGAAGAGAAAGAAAAAGACGAGCGCGGCAACGAAGACTGCCAACGCCAGAAGCATAGCCAGCGGAGCGCGGCCCGGCTG
>CBDURC010000082.1:0-12468 GCA_965369635.1 uncultured Anaerolineales bacterium
CAGCCCTGGAGGCTTCCGCCGATCTTTCCGATTTTCTACACACGAAACGCACGAAGGGAGCGAAAAGCACGAAAGTCCTTTCGTGTCTTTCGTAGTCACTTTCGTGGTCACTTTCGTGTTGTGTTAGCACCCACCTCGCGGTGGGGAACCTCCTCCTCGTCAACAGGAGTTAGTCGTTTAGTCGCGTAGTCGAATGATCGCGCAGTCAAGCAGTCAGATGTCAGGTGGTTCGCAGGACCAACTGACCACACGACCAACAAGACCAGGCGACAGACAACCCCTGTCCAGGCGCTGTTCTCCCCTGCAAGTCTCAGATTTCGCCGCTGCACACCACCTCCTTTGGCAAAGAGTACGCTGATTGTATCACATGCCGCCCCACATGACAAAAGCAGCCTCCGACCCGCTACCAGCGGTGCGGCCGATACGCCAAGCGGGGATCGAGTGCATCGCGCAAGCCGTCGCCCACCAGATTGATGGCCAGCACGACGAGCGCGAGAGCCAGGCCAGGGAAAACAGTGACCCACGGGGCCTGCCGCAGGAACTCCCGCCCCTCCTTCAGCATAGCTCCCCACTCCGGCCACGGCGGCTGTACGCCCATTCCCAGGAAACTGAGCGCTGAGGCGTTGAGGATAGCCCACCCCACGTTGAGCGTGGCCATGACCACCAGGGACGAGAGCACGTTGGGCAAGATGTGACGGAAGATGACGCGTGCCGTGCTGCAACCCACGGTAATCGCAGCCCGCACGTAGGGCCGTTTGCGCACGACCAGGACCTGAGCTCGCACCACACGCGTGTAGGCGGGGACGCTGGCCACGCCCACAGCGAGCATCACATTCCACAGCCCCCGTCCCGTAACGCTCACGATGAGCATGGCCAGAAGGATGCTGGGAAAAGCCAGCACTACGTCCATGATAGCCATGATCAAGCCATCCACGCGGCGACCGTGGTATCCCGCCAGCAGACCCAGCAGCATTCCCGGCAGCGAGGCGATGAGCACAGCGACGCCGCCTACGAGCAGAGAAGTGCGTCCACCGAACAACAACCGGCTGAAAAGATCACGTCCAAAGAGATCCGTGCCCGCCCAGTGAACGCGACTGGGTGGCTGAAGCTGGGCCGGCGGGTCCATGACCAGCGGATCGTACGGGGCCAGCCACGGGGCCAACAGCACCATTCCCACCACCACAGCGAGGACGATCATGCCCACCAGCGCCCCAGCGTTCTGTCGCACCCGCCGGCGAGGCGGCGGCGCGTACTCATACCGGGGCGGTGCCTTGCGCGTGGGGATGGGAAAACGGCGTTTCATCATCCAGAGTCACGCACGAAGAGCCTCGGAGTGCGGTTTCGGCTCGTAGTTACGCACGAAGCACCGCGCAGTGCGGTTTCGCGCCACTCCGCTCCGTGACGCACTACGAGCCTCTCTCCGTGCTACAACGCGGAATGTGACATTCGTCACTGTAGCTACCTTCGCGCTTCTCGATACGAGCGCGACACATCCTTCGACAAGTTCAGAATGATGTCTCGCTACTACTGCCCAAGCGCGAAGTTGCTCCTGGAAGACTCCTTAGTCGGTAACCTGCGAGCTTAGGCCTTGGGATGGTCTGGGTCAGGCACGCAGCAATCGACCGGGCAGACCTCAGCGCACTGCGACTCGTCGAAGTAGCCCTCGCACTCGATACACAGCTCAGGGTCAATGACGTAGATATCATCCCCTTCGCTGATGGCATCGACGGGACACTCGTCCTCGCAGGCTGCGCAGATGATGCACTCCTCAGTGATTTTGTAGGCCATGATTTCCCTCCTTGTGATGTTTGTTGTGATGTACCGGGCCATCCGACCCGTACGCAAGAAGCCGGTCCGAGAAACTGCAAAGGCCACACTCGGCCACTGACAACGCGTTGAGCCTCCGAGTTCTCAGACGGGCAAAACCGACTTTATGTCACTCTTCAGGGGATACCGCTTTCAGCAGCGCTTCCACCAGCGCCGACTCCGGCACCATCCCCTCCACGCGCGTCGTCTCGTTGATCACCGTTAGCGGCACGCCAAAGACCTGGTACTTGTTCGCCAGGTGGGGGAACTCCATGGCTTCCACCATGTCAGCGCGGATGTGCTCGCTCTCAATAGCTAGTTTGTGGGCCAAACTGACCGCACCGGGACAGTACGGTCAAGTCGGCGTGATGAAGACCTGCATGTGCACCGGCGTCGTGATGCTCGCCACCGCCTCCTTGGTTGCTTCCCCCAGTCCCGATTCGCCCCTGGACACGTCAATGATGCCTTCGATGAGCGTGGTGAATTCGAAGCCTGAGGGAATACCGTAGAACCGCACGCCGTAGTCCTTCTCCCCCACTATAGCGATGGCCGGGATCTTATCCACGCCGTAGCTATCAGCTATCGGCTTGTCCGTGACGAAGTTGTAGATATCCGCTTCCACCAGGTCCGAGAGCGCGGCGACCTCTTGCACAAGCTGGCGGGTCTTGGCGCAGAATTCGCACTCGAAGGACTGAGTGAACATGGCCAGCTTCACAGCACCGCTCACGTTCTCCGCGAATACGCCCCGAACCTCTTCCTTCTCCTTATCACCGATCAATGGCATAGTGCTCCTCCTCGACTCATGATTTGCTTGCCACTGGTCCCTCCTTTTGCAGGAGCGTGGATGGCTGTCGTCTCATCCGCCATTCCCACGGTCACCATTGCCAAGCCCACGTATAACCAAAACAGCGCCGTCATGTGCGGGTACACCAGATTGAACAGGTAGTGGTCCAGAACACCTGCCACCAGTACACCTGTCAGCGCGCCGCCAAGCCCCAGCAAGACCGCCTCCAAACGAGGCTCGATAAGACCTCGCCCCACCCCAAGCGTGGCTCGCCGCCAGCAGCGCCAGAAGCGAACGAAGAGCAGGGCCATCGCCAGCAGAAACAGGCCCAATCCAATCAAGCCCATCTCTTCAGCCATCAGCAAGTATACGCTAGAGACACCCAGGTAGATGTCAATTTCCGGCGTGCCGGAGAAGCCCACCCCCAGCCAGGGATGACGTCCGATGAGAATGAACGCGTCTTTATACTCGCCAAAGCGCATCTGCGTGGCCAGGTCCTCTCCACGCACCCCTTCGACGAGATGCACGATGTAGGTCTGCGTCTGCGGCAGTAACAGGAGCAGCGCCATCCCCATCAGGCCGACCCACAGCAATCGCCGGTACCTCAGCAACGCCAACACCAGCAAGACCACGGCAAAACCCATCATCGAACTTCGGGAATAGGTCAGGTACAGGCACAGCATCTGCCCCCCCAGCATCACCGCCACCAGCCGACGATCAAAGAGGGGCCGATCAGCAAACAGTTGGGGCGCTGTCAGCCCGCTGACGAAGACCATCAGTCCGCCCAGCACGTTCGGGTCAATGGAGGTACCAACGGCGCGCATGGGATTGTCCGGATTGTCTTCGATGAAGCGCAACACGCCACGGCCAGCGGGGTAGTCCAAACGACCGAGTGCCGAAAGCAACCGCACGGCCCAATCCTCGGGAATGACGTACAGGAAGATGGCGGTGAACGCCGCTGCTGCCCCAGCCAGCATGATCACGCCGGCCAGCCGCTCCAGGTCCTCGCGGGCACGGATGTTGTTGATCACCACGAAGAAAAGAGAGATGCCGATGAGCAGTTCCAGGAAGCGGCGCAGCGTGGTGGAGGTCGGTCGGGCGTGGCCCATACCCAGGACAAAGGCGAACAGTGCGAATAGCATGAAGAGAGCCACAGGCAGCCCCAGGGGGCTGCCGACGAACGTCCGATCACGCCGCGTGGCTATCCTGGTCACCCAGACGAAGAAGATGGCCACCAGCACCAGGTCGAGAAACGTGGGGGTGAATCCCAACCTCGACTTGAACATGGGCAGGGCGGCAAAGGGGAGCAAGCAGATGATGCCCACCAGGAAGAAAAGCCCCCACTGCGTGCTGCGTAGCATCAGCAGGCCGCCGATGAGTGCCACCGCGCCAGCGACAGCATACAGCCCACCCAGCGCCCCCACGTACAGCCCGCCGATCAGGGCACCTGCCAGGCACAAGCCCAGCAGCGCTATCATAGCCGTGCGGCGATCAGGATGGAAGAGATAGGTTGTGAAACGGTTGAGTGTGGCTTCAGTCATTCTCGGTCTGTTGTGGAGCAGATGCGATGTCATCTACTGACTGCTGATCCGCATATAGCTCAGCAGATTACTCAGCGTCTCTCTCCGCGACATCTTGTAGGAGAAGATGCGCTGCTTGAGTGCATATCCCTTCCATACCTTGTACACCAACCAGAAGAGCCGATTGCGCGGCAGCGCGATTGCCCGCATTACCAGCGGCCGCAGCCAGGGAAACTCAACCGTGATGGAAAAGAGCTTCTGCAGGTTCTCAATCTGCCGCTTTTCGTCAGGGTCAAAGCGCAACGGTGTGTCGTCGGTCACCGAGCCGGACAGGTCATCGAAGCTGTCGATCAGCCCTTGCCGGCGGGCCAGTTCCCCCAACTCGGTCTTTGGGTAGGGCTGGTAGATGAAGCAGTTAGCATAGTCAGGCTGGCAGGCGATGTTAAGCTCCAACGTCTCCAGGTCGGCCTCCAGACCTCCACCAGGGAGGCCCACCATGTTGTTGGTCGAGAAGGCGATGCCCTGCCGCTGCAGGGTGCGGGCTGCCTCAATGATCTGCTCTTTGCTCATGTTGCGCTTGAGAACAGCGTTGCGCAGCTCGTCATTGCCCGTTTCCAACCCGAAGCTGACGCTAGTGCAGCCACCCTCTTTGAGCAACGCAACCCGGTCGTCGGTTACCAGGTCGGCCCGCGCCTGGGACCACCAGGGGAGCCCCACCATGGCCCTGTACTTGGGCGCGAACTCCCTCAACCACTTACGATTGAGGATGAAGGTGTCATCGAAGAAGAGAACAAAGGCCAGTCCGTACCGGTCACGGACGTCGACGATCTCAGCCAGCACGTTGTCCACGCTGCGACGGCGGGTGCGCGGCCCTTTCCCCCGATACAGTTCGGAATAGGCTTTGTTGAAGCAGAAAGAGCAATCGTAGGGACAGCCCCGCCCGGTGATGAAGGGGCGGATCGTGTGTTCACGGCTGGGCGCGTGGGCCTCGTATAGCAGGCCCCGATCCACAAACGGCAGCTCGTCTAACTCGCGGTTGCTCAGCAGGGGGCGCACCTGGTTGCGGACGATCTCGCCAGATGGTGTTTTCCAGTGCCAGTTGGCAATGGTAGTGATGTCTCGGCCCTCCTGCAACGCGTTCATCAGGTCCAGCGTAGCATGTTCCCCTTCACCTATGCAGACGCCGTCCACGCCCTCTTGCTCGATCATCTCTGGGAAGAAGGTAGGGTGCGGTCCGCCGAAAATGGAGAGCACACCAGGCAGTCGGGCTTTGAGTTGCCGGTTCAGCTCAACGTAAGTCCCCTGCGTGCCGGTGTAGACGGAGTAGCCCAATACGTCTGGTCGCCATTCCAGCGCCACCTGGACCGGCTCTTGCTCCGTAGCCACCACCATCTTCGTCTGATGACCATGTTGTTTGAGCAAGCTCGAAAGCCGCATCACCCCGTGAGGCTCGTTATCGATTGTGTGCAAGACGAAAAGCAAGCGCATGGATCACTCTCTACCGGCGAAGACTGGCGCAGATTATACCACAAATCACCCTCTAGTCAATCCCGCACTATCACTGTTGTCACTCCACGCTGCGGAGAGGTCGTCTCTCCCTGCAAAGACAACCACGTCTCCGACGGAAACTCTCGCACGCCCACCGCCAGCGTGTAGTCCCCAGGGCCAAGCCAATCGGGCAAGCGCAACGCATAGTGATCGGCATACACAGAGCCAACGGGCCAGTGGTCTGTGCTGAACCGTCCGCCCGTGGGCGAACGCTTCCACGAAGCCACCAGCCCGCCATCAGGGGCCAGCACCCACACCTCCGCCCGCAGGTCTGCGTCCGTCGGCCGCTCTGCCCGCCAGTAGAGGGTGAAGCGCAACACGCCTCCCGGCGCGGCGCTCGGCTCCGCCGGCTCGTGCCCCACCAACGCTAGCCGGTTGTCGAACAGGGCCGCGCTGGTGCGGTCGATGTCCGCCGACGCCGCTGCGTCCACGGGCTTCGGCGGCGCGTAGATGGGCCGCAGGAAGAGCAGCAACACCAGCAGGCAGAAGACGAATCCGCCCGCCGTGATCCCACCCGCCAAAGCAGACCAGCGCCGAGGCGGCACCCACTGCATCAGCCCCAGGACGAAGAGGAATGCCTGCGACGCCAGGGCCGGGTAGAGGAGGCGGGCCTGATCAGTGCCCAGGGCCACGGCGGTGTAGCGTAGGAGCGCCACGAAGATCACGCCCAGCCAGCCGGCCAACAGAAGCAGCCCGCACTGCTGCCAGCCGGTCAGTTTCCCTGCCACCGTCCTCTTTGCCACAGACAGGAGAAAGCGCACCAGCCCCAGCGCGGCAGCCAGACTGAGAACTCCAGCAGCCCAGTAGACAGGCGCGGGCAATCGGATGTGCCCTGCGCCGCCGAAACGCCCCCAGAACGATTGGAACAGTCCACGAGCCAGCCAGGTGTAGTCGGCTGCGGTCAGCGGCGCCGAACGCAGATCCACCCCTTCCAGGATCAGTTTCCAGGCCAGCGGATCCCCGTAGAGGCGGACGTTGCGCCAGTACCAGCCGCCGGCGATGAACACCGCCAGCACGAAGGCAAGGATGCCTCCGATGAGTACCTGCCGCACCGCTGCGGGGCTGCCCGCTCGCCACCGCTGCCAGACGGACCAGCCAATGACCAGCGCCGCCAGCGGCAACGCAGCCAGGAAACTGGTCTTGGTCAACAAGCCAGCACCCAACAGCAGGCCGAGAAGGGCAAACTCGCCATAGCCCACATGTCCTTCGTGCCCGGCCAGCCGCAGCAGCCGCACCAGCCGCCAGAGAAGCAGCGCACCGACCGCTGCCGCCAGGTTGTCGTTGTTCACCGCCCCGCTGAGGAAACAGAACTCGGGGATGAAGGCCACGAAGCCGGCCGCCCCCAAGGCGAGCGATTCTCGCTGCGGAAATAACTCCCGCCCTAGCCGATAGATGGCCCACACGGTCAGTGTGCTCAGCGAGGCCGAGAGCAACCGCACCAGGTGAAAGGCCAGCGCACTCCCGCGGTAGGGCCAGCTCTCCAGGCTGGTGTGAATGAGCAGATTCTGGGGGCCTTCCGGCGCGGCCAACGAGAAGTCGGGGTTGGAGCGGGCGAAGGCGAAATCCATCTCGATGGGAGAGGTCAGCAGCGCGCCCAGGAGGTAGTACAGGGGAGGCTGGATCGCCTCGTCCACACCGGTGCCCGCGGGCAACGCCCGTTCCTGGGCCACGTAGCGGAAATAGTCGTAGTGCGACAACTCATCCGGTGCCTCGCCCAAAGGAGCGACGAGACTGTAGCCCACGGTGACCAGAAAATGGGCCAAGAGGATCAAGGTGATGAAAAGGCTGTCACGAGTTCTTGAGGACACATTGGGCTCCCGAACCGCCGGCAGGCAACGGCATCTCACCAGTACGTATTGAGCAGCAACTCGAAGATCAACGCCTGGCCGAACAGCAAGCTGGCACAAGCGTACAGCGGAACACGAGAATGGGCTTCGGCCAGCCAGGCGCCAAGGCGACCGGCAGCGGGGATGACCAGCGTCGGAACCAGGAACAGCCATACCCGCCCCACCTCCCCACGAATGAGGCCGGAAAGGCCCCAAATCAACATCGTGCCCACGGCGGCCAGCAGCATGATCTCCACCCCCATGCGCAGCTCACCCTGACGGCAGCGCCGCAGAGCCTGTTGCAGTTGGGCCCCCAACAGCGGCCAAGAGGCAAAGCCTAGCCAGGCCGCGTAGGCCACCAGGTTGCCTACGAGCCAATAGCCGTAGGGGCGCAACACGGCGATGGAGGTACGATTCAGTTCCCAGGCGCGCTGAAAGCAAGCCAGGACGTTGAAGCCTGTGCTCACAGCCAACACGAAGTAACAGACCACAACCGTGATCCCCATCGCCATCAGCACCCACAAGCGCCGGACGCGTCGGCCCGGGTCTCTCAGCCACAACAGCAAGAACAGGAGACCAACGAAAAGGAATAGGAAAGACACGGCAAAAGTCATGAACAGCGTCAGGGTGTAGGCCAAACCGGCCAGCACGGCCCAGCGCAGGCTGGCCTGACGCAAACTCTCCCAGGCGCAATACAGGGTCCAAGTGCTGAAGAAAAGGATAGAGCTGTCCATGGAGGTGGCGGAATACAAGATGACGTTGGGAGTGAGTAAGAAGAGGAAAGCAGCCAGCAATGCCTGGTCAGCATCAAGCAAGACCTGGCGCGCCAATAGGTACACAGGGATGGCCGCCAGAGCGGACAAGCAGGCCACGGCGGCAGCTACGGCCAGCCTGCTGCCCCCCAGCAATCGAGAAAGCCCCCACAGCAGGAGAATCGGCCCTGGCGGATGGGTGCGTCCATGCAGCGACAGCTCTCCCATGTCAGCGACGTAGGTGGCCAGAAAGGAAGCATTCACCCTGGGGATGTCACTGTAGTACTCCAGCCCGGCAGGGACAAAGGGGGCTTCGATCCCTGACACTCCTGCCTCCAACGTAGCCATACTCAGGTGCAGAAGAGCTCCCAACAGTACAAGGGGCAACAAAGTGCACCAGGCAGATCCACAAGGCCATCGGACCTGAGCTCTCGTCATGAACCACAGCATCCCCCCGAAGAGCACGATGGGGACGATGAGACGCGGCGACCAGCCGGGACGAAAGCCTGCGTAGAGAGGAGGAACGTCAATACCCTCTTCGAAGGCCCACCAACCCCGGCTCAGGGCGACGAAGAGGACGAAACCCAACGATGCCAGGCCGGTGATCGTCAGGTAGCGTCTCATCCCCTTTCCTCCAACCAGCCGATTCCAGATCATTCTCAATCCACAAAGCGATACTTGATAAGCGCCCAGAGAGCCTGCACCCCATCGCGCCAGCATAGCTTCTTCCCCTCGTCCTGATTGCGGTAGCGATAGGAGATAGGCACTTCGTGGATGTGATAACCACGCTTCAGCAGTTTGGCCGTGATCTCCGGCTCGATCTCGAAGCGATTGGCGCGTATGCCGATCCCCTGCATGACCTCCGTGGGCAACAGCTTGTAGCAAGTCTCCATGTCCGTCAGACGGGCACCATAGAGGAGATTGGTGAGCCAGGTCAGAAACGCATTACCGAATCGTTGCCGCAAAGGAAGGGAACCGTAGCCATACCGAAACCGCGAACCGTAAACCACCTGTGCCTGGCCGGCGAGAACGGGAGATAGCAACCGGGCATAGTCGGCAGGGTCAAGCTCCAGGTCAGCATCTTGGATGATCAGCCAGTCGCCCGTGGCTTGGGCGATGCCGCTGCGAACGGCCGCCCCCTTTCCCCGATTGCGAGGGTGAAACAGGGCGATGACGTCATCTGAAGCGGCTTCTGCGGCGATGATTTCCCGCGTCCCATCGGTGGAACCATCATCCACCAGAATGATCTCCCGCTCCAGCGGCAGTTCCACCGCCCGAACTCGCTGCAATACCTCGCCAATGGTATCCACTTCGTTGTACGTGGGCACGATAACCGACAGTTTCATGAGCACCCCTGCAGGACGGCTTTCCACAGCCGCCAGGCTTGCCGCGAAGCGCGGCTTCGTCATAGCAGTTTCGCTAGAATACCATCACCCTGTCCAACACCAGGTGATCGCCCAGCGGCTCACCGTCACTGCTCCAGACGGGCAACCGTTCCAGGCTCGTCGCCTCATACCAGCCAACAATGAGGGTATACTCCTCCGGCGGCAGGAGTTCGGCGAGCTCAGACTTCAGCGAGCTCAGTCGAGCCGTCGAGCCGTCGCACGGCAGCAACAGTCCCTGACGTTCAACGATGATCTGCCCGGGACGCCAGGTAGCCACGGGCGCATACCCTCCACAAGGCCGGCCGTCTCGCTGCGCTCGCAGCCGCCCTTCAGCATCCAGAAGCTGCAGGAAGACGGCGAGGTCTGCTTCCACGGGTTTGTGCGCGCGCCAATGCAGCTCCACAGCCAGCACGGATATGGAGGAACCGCCCCTGAACGGGCAAGGAGCAATGGCCGCGCTCACCAACTCGATTGCCGGACCGAAACGCCCCGTCACCGGCAGCGGCGTAAGCTCATCAGCCGTCCCGTAGCGCAGCAGCCGACAGTCTCCGTACCACCGATCATCGGCCTTGAAGGCATGCTCCGCCAGCCAGGCCTCAATACCGTTGCTCTCATCGGCCAGATGCAGCCCAGCAGTGACGAACCAGATGCACTCGTTCTGGGACAGTACCCGACGCAACACACGCTCCGTTTCGGCGTGCAGCGGCAATCCTTCCTGCGCGTAGCCGTAGACCGGCAACCGGCCCCGATAGCAGTTCATGGGAATGTGATAGTGACACGGAGCCACGGTGACGATGGCATCGTCCGGCCCGGCCGCGGCGGCGATCTCATCCAGGATGGCCACGTACCCCTCCCCGGCCTGCCCGTAGACAGGATCAGCGGCGTAGCGCACCAGGGCGAACCCGGTGAAGGCCAGCACAGCGGGAAGGAGCAGGAGCGCCAGCCACCGGACGCCGGCCTCTCGCCCCGGCCTGAGCCCCAACCCCAGGGCCACACCTGCCAGGGCCAGCAGCGCCAACCCGCCCGCTACCACATCCCATTGCACAGCCCCAGCCCGTACCCAGGCCAGGTCTTCGTGGGTCTGGAAATCGCGCCACAGCAAGCACGCCTGCCCCAGAACCGGTGAATGGCATGGGTTGTACAGCGCCGGCGGCCCGTAGCGCAGGGGGTCGGCCCAGTCGGTGGGGTAGATGTTCCGCAGCTCCATCTCGTAGTTGACGTAGTTGACGCTCACAGCCAACAGTTGCACAGCCACGGAGACCACGATGAGCGCCAGTGGGAGCAGGGCTTGCCATTGCCCTTTGGGGGCAACCACAAGGGGCGCCCCTACCCCTTCTGTAGAGGCAGGGCTTATCCCTGCCCTCTTGACAGACCACAGCCCCCTCTCCAGCATCGGCGTCAGCACGATGACCAGAAACGGCGTCAAGGGCACCAGGAAGCGCGGCCCCCAGGCGAAGCCCCCCCACCACATCCACCAGCGGCTGAAGAGCAAGACCAGCGCGCCGCTCACGGCCGCCAGCAGCCATCCTTCTTCTTTATGTCGAGCAATGAAACGAGGCCAACTCAGCAGCGCGGCCACGGCCAGCGGCGTATACCAGAACAGGCCACGATATGGGCTCAACAACAAACCCCACAGCCCTTGCACCACTGGCCCGTTGAACCCCTCTCCAGCCTGGAAGTGATACCCCGTCCGCAGCAGATGGCCGAAACGGACCCAGTTGTAGCAAGCCAGCAGCGCCACCGCCCCGGCCAGGGGCGCCAGATAGGCCGCCAGAGCTCTGAGCCCTATCCCGAAATCGGAGATGCGGCTCCCATCTCCAGGTCGTTGGGAATTGGATGCCTTGCAAGCATGCCAAAGGTAGAGCAAGAAAAAGGGGAGGAGGACAGCGTGGGCGGCATTGCCGGCGATGAGCAAACCGGCCGCCAGACCAGCAGCCCAGGCGTAACGCAACCGCCGGGTCTGCCGCAGACGCAGCAGGGTGTAGAGCGAAGCCAGCAACGCCAGGGCCGATAGCGGTTCGCCGAAGAAATGGGTGGCATAGGGCCAGGCGATGGTGGCCAAGCCATAGAGCAACGCAGCGGCCACGCCAGTCCACTGCCTATAACCCAGAGCCAACGCCGTCCGCCACACCAGCAATGCTGTGGTCGCGGTCACCAACATGTTGAAGAGCAATGTGCCCTGCAACAGCCCTGCCCCTGGCAAGGCCGACATAAGCCAGTAGAGTGGCACTGCCAACAGCGCCAGCGCTGGCCCCTTCTTGGAGAAGACGTCCCCGCCAGGCCCGAAGGCGCCCAACACCTCCCGGGGCGAACTCACCCACTGTGCCCAGGCGATGGCGTTGGTATCGAAAGCCCCCCTCTTGGCCGCGCTCTCGGTGACGGCGAACAGAGAGACCTCGTCAACGATGTGAAAGCCACCGCTCCCCGTCAGCAGGTAGATAGCGAAGAGCAAGACGAAGAGGGCGACCGCCGCTGGCCACGACCAGCGGATCTGGATATCCCCTCTGTGCAATCTGTGAGATCCGTGGTTTCCGTTGATCACGAAGAAAAACCGTCCCTATCCAGCACGCGAATGGAGCCCAGAGCGGCTGGTTCACCGCGGAGTTGGCCTTCGGCGTCCAGCCAGGACAGCGGGGCCAGAGTCCCCGGCTCATAGACCACCACCTGCCAGAGGTAGAGGCCCGGCGGACTGTCCGGCCCCACCTCGACCAGGTAGACGTTCAGTGGCTGGTCCTGTGAGTTCCAATGCGGCAGGGTCAGATGGCGGTCGTTGAGCAAAACCCGGTCGTTCTGACCAACCAGGCGGCCATCCTCGCCCAGCAGCCGCAGGCTGACCTTCAGCGGCCC
>CBDURC010000083.1:0-12197 GCA_965369635.1 uncultured Anaerolineales bacterium
GGAAATCAACGGATGGGAAATCAACGGATGAGAAAGCAGCAGATCAGGAAATCAACGGATGAGAAAGCGGCAGATCAGGAAATCAACGGATGAGAAAGCGGCAGATTGGATTGGAAAACTGGTAGATTGATCAAGCGATACGGATGGGCTCGATGTGAAGACGGGCGTCGTGAAAGTTAGCGATGAAGCCCAACTTCAGGTCCAATCGGCGTAGGTGAACCTTGAGGCGAGTTCGCTCGGCATCAGTGATCTCTTCGAAAGCGACAGCGGCGACCAGAACGCGGTTCTCTATACGCAACAGGCGACAGGGCCGCTTGCCCAGGTAGTGATCGTGGTAGTGGACGTCATAGTCATGCAGATACTCGACATGCAAGCCTATGAAACGACATTCGATGCCGCTGGCCTGCCGGTAGACGGGGTGACGGAAGCCCGGGCCCAATTCCCAATGAACGCGATATAACCCTTTGTAAAGCTGCCCGATCAACTCGGGATAGAGCAACCTCTCATCCGCAGGCAGCAGAGTCTCCCAATGGAACGGTTCAGCAGATGAGGCCAGGAAACTGGGAAAGCGCTCCGCCTCCACCGAACCGGCGCCGAAGTTGACCAACAAACCCAGGTCTGCGCCGGTCACCTTCAGGTAGGACAGGATCTGTGCTCGGTGAAGTGGCGTCAGTTCGGGCGTTGCCTTCAATTCCAAGACCACTTTCTTGTCGGCAAACAGGTCTGTGAAGAACCGTCCGGACTTCAACCCACGATAGAGAACCACTCACTCCTCTTGCCGGGTGCAGGAGACGCCTTCGCTCCGCAGACCGATTTCCGCCGCCTCCTCGTAGAGGTCCTCCGGTAGCCCGGGCCCAAGCTGATTGTGTACATCGAACGGTACGCCCCTGATGACGTAGGTCAGCTCAGCATGTATCAACTTGACCAGCGCACTCCTCCTTCCTCAACCATCCGTTTCATTCTTCATCCGTTGTCCCCCCCCTATCCGTCTTATTCCCCATCTGCTGTCCCACCCCCGTCACCACTACCCTCATCGCTCCGGCTGCTCGCAGCGCGGCGGCCACCTCCTCCGCTGTCTGCTGCGTCACGAGCGCAATGAGGTTGCCTCCGCGGCCAGCGCCGGAGAGCTTCGCCCCGCCTGCACCGGCCTGCCTGGCCGCAGCGCAAAGCTCTTGCAAGAGCGGCGAAGAGACGCCGATGGCCGCCAGCAGCCGCTGGTTCTCGTCCATCATAGGGCCTAGTTCGGCCACTCGGCCAGCTTCGATGGCCTGGCGGGCAGCTCCGGCGATGCGGCCTATCCTGTCGAACAACGCTTCGTATCGGACAGTATCTGCCTGCCAGGCGTGGCACACGTCCCCTACGGCCAGCTTCGTTGGGCTGGCGACGCCGGTGTGGGCAATGGCCAGCCAGAAGTCCGCACCCACGCGCAATGGCTGCGGTGGTTGCCCACGCACGAAATGCACCGGCCGTTCGTAGGCGATCACTGTGTTGTCAATGCCGCTGGGCGTGCCGTGGTGCAGCCGCTCCGTCTCGTAGACCAGGGCGGAGACGACGTCTGGAGCGAGAGGCCGCCCGGCATGCTTCGCCAGCGCCCGCACGATGGCTGTGGAGACGGCTGCTCCGCTGCCCAGACCGCTGGCGATGGGAATATCAGAGCGGAGCGTGATCATCCAGTCGGGCTCTAGCGCAGTGTCTAGCTCAGTCAGCGTCAAGCGGACGATGAGAGCCAGCGGATCATCGGGTGGGGCGTCGGTGAGCCAAGACCGCCGCTTCAGGTCGGTGGCGACGATGGTGCAGCCCGCGCCGGGCGGCGCGTCGGTCACTGCCGCCCAGGCCCGCAGTTCTGTCACCGGCACGGCGATGGCTGGCCGTCCGTAGACCACGGCGTGCTCACCGAAGAGGATCACCTTGCCCGAAGCTGAGGCTGTCGTCACTGCTTCTCCAAGAACCCGTCCCAGAACCTGGTGCCCTGTCAGACGTGAATTACTGGCTTGTAGTAGCGACTTCAGTCGCCGACCAGCGGAACAAGCGACTGAAGTCGCCATTACGAACCCATCACTTCAACATTGGCGTAGTAGTAGAGAGGCAATACCTTGTCGGCGGCTGGGAGCCGCCTCTGCAGGCCTTTCGGGCAGACGCCAACCATCCGCTTGTCCCCAGTATAACACAAGCGCTAGCGTA
Organism: uncultured Anaerolineales bacterium; assembly: GCA_965369635.1. Lineage (GTDB taxonomy): Bacteria > Chloroflexota > Anaerolineae > UBA3071 > UBA3071 > UBA3071. The sequence goes on from CBDURC010000083.1 coordinate 2,182, forward strand.
GAGCAAGGATTGATCAGCCGGTGAAGCCGATCGAACCGATGCTCAGCTCCTGTACGTGTCTTTCTCGGCTCCATCAGCTCCATCAGCCCTATCAGCTCCGTCAGCTTCATCAGCTTCATCGGCTCCATCGGCTGACCCACTGCATTGCCCAGAGCCTCCACAGCCGTCGCTGCAAGCGCTGCCAGAGCGCTTCCGCCCTTCGCCGTTCCGCCTCTGTCAGCGGATGCGGGCTGTACTGCGCTCGCACGAAGACGGCCGTCAATTCCCCTGCCTCCTCACCGGCTGCCTGACCTTGTTCCAACAGACGATGCCGGCCCCATCGGGCTGCGGCAGCCAAAGCCGCCAGCCGTTCCGCCAGGCCGCGGGCGAACTCCGCGGGAGTCTCGTGGGCTGCTGGCTGCCGTCCCAACCGCGCACTCCAGCGGGTCAGATGCAGGTAGAGCCGCTGAGCTGCACCTAAGCCCGCTTCCGACCGCCGCCGCCAGACCATCCGTGCCGCCGCGCCCATAGCCAGCAAACCACTCCCTATCCCCAACCCCAGCGACCAACGTCGCAGCGCCTCACGGAACTGTCGGAATTCTCCCTGTTCCCTCAATTCCTTCAGCCGCGCGTCGAGATCAGACGGTAGCTCAACCAGTGGCCCACCCTCTCGCCGCTCGAACATCACTCGCGCTGCCGTGGGCTCGAAAGGAATCCAGCCATAGCGCGGGAAGTACACCTCTACCCAGGAGTGAGCGTGCTCTTCGGTTACCTCGTAGAAACCTTCTTCCTCGTCGTAACTGCCCGAAGCATACCCCACCGCCAGCCGCGCCGGCACCCCCACGCTGCGGGCCAGCACGGCCATGGCCGTGGCATAGTAGTCGCAGTAGCCCTTCCGAAAGTCGAACAGGAAGACATCCACCACGTCCCGTTCCGGCGGCGGCTGCTCCACCTCCAGCGTATAGGGAATAGTGCGCAGGTACGCTTCCAGGGCCAGCGCCCGGTCGTACGGTGTCTCAGCCCCAGCCACCAGTTGCTGAGCCAGTTCCGCCACCCGCTGCGGCAGTGGCGGCAGTTGCAGGTAGCGATCCAGCACCCAGTCCGGGTACGCCTCTCCCGCTGCCCGCAGTGCCTCCTTGTTGACCGCGGGCACGGCAGAGAGGATGGTGTACTCTCCCGCCCGCCGCACCGGTTCCAGCGCGGCCAGGTCTTGCCCATCTCGTAGCAGCGCCCGATAGGGACGATCGGGGGCCAGCGGCTCGCCAACGCCGTACAACACGCTCCCCCGCACGCCGATCACCTTCACGGTCTGCAGAAGCTCCCTCCGCCCGGTCAGCCATTCCTCTGACACAGACCACGGCTCGCCTGTGCTTCGTTCCAGCGCCTCCAGTTCCTCCACGTCCCATCCCCGGCCAGTGTAGATGGCGTACGTGACCGAGCGGTAGTAGTGCTGCTCGCCCCCTTGTCCTGGTGGCGGTTCGTTCAGCCACACCCTCAACGCGACCTGCGTGCTCAGCTCTGGTCCAGCGCCCAGCTTGTGCGCCCGGGGCAGTCCCCCCGCACCGGGAGCGGCGGCCTCCAGCGGCGAGCGAGCAGACCGTTCCAATTCGGGGAACATGCGCTCTGCCGCCTCCTCCACCTGCCCCCACGGCTTGGAGAAGTGTTCCCAGAACCAATCCACCGTGCGCCGGGAGGCGATGGAAGGCACGGTCACGCTCACCCCCATCACCGCCGCCGTGAGCACCACGCCCGCCAGGAACAGATCGACACGTATCTCGTTCGAATAGTCGGTTCCCTCCGCCGTCCACCGTTGCTCCAGTGTGATCGACCGCATGGCCACCAGCAGGGCCGTCAGGCAGCCCAAGAAAAGCAACAGCCACGTTTCCCCATCGTGGGCGAAAAAGACGTTCGCCGCCAGCAGTGTGCCCGTGGGCACCAAGGCCACCAGTACACGCCGCCGGCGGTAGAGCCACCAGATGGCCCAACTGCTCACCCCCCACACCAACAGGGCGACGAAGAACAGGAAGACAAGGTTGTCCTGCTGCGCACTCCCTTTCATCACCCCCTGCACCCACCACCACAGCCGACCGCCGAAACTCCCCAGCCGTCGCCCCACGTCGTTGACCAGCGCTTGGAAGGGTGGGGGCACACGGCGGTGTGCCCCTACAACCCCGTCGCGGACCACCTGCCAAAGCCAGACGAAGGCATAAGCCCATTCGTCCCACACCAGCCGCAGCGGCGGCAGTGTGCGCCCCACGAATCCCACCGTGGCCGCTAGCCCGAAGATGGCCATCAGCAGACTGCTCAGCCAGGCGGGAAAGCGCAGCCGCGTCAGAGCGATTCCTACCAGTGCTGCCAGCAAGGCCAAGCCCAGCAGCACGCCGCTTCCCTGCACCCAACGGACGATCAGCAGCGACGCGGGCAGACAGAGCATGGCCGTCACGCACAAGAGTAGGATCAGCCAGCCCTCCCGTGGGCGTATTCGCTTCAGCAAGCGCAGTAGCAATGTAAGCATACTTCACCTGCACTGGGTGAGCAGATCAGTGACCAGATATTGGGTATCAGGTATTGGGAATGCCCTGATCTCCAATATCCAGTCACTATCTCAGACTTCCTCTTCGATTTCCATGGCGATGACCCGTCCCGTTCCCCTCAGCACCTTGTACACCGTGCGCCGTCGCTTGTAGCGAACGAGAGGACGGAAGGGGAAACCTTTGCGGATGACGTAGCTGGGCACGGACTGCTCGGCCAACAGGCTGCGCAACCCCTCTACATTACCGGTCTCGCGGCCCTCATCGCCGGTGTCCTGACTATCAAACGAGGCCCGGTCGAGCAGGATGGCTGCCGGCGCAATGCCCCGGCGCGTCAGCGGCAGCAAGGGGGCAACCCAGTCAGACCTTAGCGAAGGGGTGATAACCACCAGCGTCAGCCCGCGCCCCAGCGTGGGGCTGATCTCCTCCAGCACGCGGGCCAGCGGCCAATCGGAACCGGTGGACACTCCAGCCAGCAGGTGTAACACCCGCCATAGCTGCGCCTGGCCCCGTTGCGGGAGTGCGAAGGCAGGCTCCTCGCCAAAGGCCACGAAACCCACAGCCCGATTCTGGCGCAGCATCTCGGCGGCCAGCGAGGCAGCCAGGATGACACCGTACTCCTCCGTGGACTCCTGTCCCTCCCCCGCCTGCACACGACGATCCAGGTCAAGCACAATCCACAGATTGCCCGAAGGTTCCAGGTCGAACTCCCGTACCATCAACGAATCGCGGTGCGCCGTAGCGCGCCAATGGATGCGGCGCAGCGCGTCGCCGGGCACGTAGGGCCGCACGCCGGAGGCAGCGACGGTGGGCTCCACCGAGCGCTGGCGGGTGCGGGAAGTGCCTGCGGCCGCGCCGCGGGGCAGATTCAGCGAGGGCAGGTGCATGACGCGGGGATAGACGAGCAGGGTGCGGGTGTCGGAGTAACGGTGGACGACGCGAAAGAGGCCGAAGGGATCGCCCATGTGCAGTTCCCAGGGGCCGAGTGTGAACAGCCCTCGCCGCTGGCAGACCCCACGCATCTGCCAGTGGCGGCGACCATGAGCGGATGTGGTCTCCACGAGGTTGGCGCTGTAGCCGGGAACGTCGGATTTGTCCACCACCTCGGCCCAGAGGACGGGCAGCGGAGAATCGTTTTGCAGTTGGAAACGCTCTTGCAGAACGTCGCCGACCACGACCCAGGTGCCGCGCAACTCCCGGCTGGCGGTGACCTCGTCCCGCATCTGGCGCGCCCAGACGTAGGCGATGACGAGGATGGTCGCCAGCCCGGCGAGCAGCCAGCTCCAGGCCCTGGCGGGGTTGGTGAGTTGCAAGAGGAGCAACAGGGCAATGAGGGCCAGGGGCAGAGAAGTGGTCAATCGCAGGGAGCGTTGCGGCATGTCCCTCCCCAGTGTGTCCATCGTAGTCCAAGTATACCACAAGCAGTCGAAAGGAATTCCTTCACTGTGCCCTCCACCCGCTTGGCGCAATCGGGCGCGCTGGCGTCAAACCAGCAGATGGCAGGATCATCCAGGCGGAACCAGGTGTACTGCTGGCGTACGAAGCGCCGCGTCTCCCGCTTGATCAGCGCCACGGCCTCCTCCAGCGTGGCCTCGTCTCGCAGATACAGGCCAATCTGCCGATAGCCGAGGCCGCTCATGGCCGGCAGGTCAAAGCTATAGCCCTTGGCCACCAGTCCCCTTACCTCGTCCACCAGCCCGTGAGTCATCATGCGCTCCACTCGCTCGTCAATGCGGCGGTAGAGCAGTTCCCGCGGCAGGCTGAGTCCAATGCGCAGGATGCGATAGGGCGGCGGGCGCTTGGCCTGCAACTCGCTGATGGGCCGCCCTGCCGTCAAGCACACCTCCAGCGCCCGGACGACCCGCCGCACGTTGCGGGGATCGATGCGCTCCGCTGCCGGGGGATCGAGCGTTGCCAGCCAGCGATGCAAGGCCGCCTCGCCTCGCCGCTTGGCCTCGTGCTCCAGCACGGTGCGCAGAGCGGGGTTGGGGGGCACGCGGGGGATCGTCCACCCCTCCAGCACCGCCCGCACGTAGAGGCCGCTGCCACCCACCAGCAGGGGCAGCCTGCCGCGGCACAGGATGTCGTTTATGGCCGCGTAGGTTAGGCGTTGATATTGGGCCAGTGTTAGTGGTTCGTCGGGATCCACCAGGTCGAGGAGATGATGGGGCGCACGGCGCTGCTCTTTGGGCGTGGCTTTGGCCGTGCCGATGTCCATGCCGCGGTAGACCTGCCGTGAGTCGGCGGAGACCACCTCGCCACTGAAGGTCTCGGCCAGATGCAGGGAGATGGCCGTCTTGCCCACGGCCGTGGGGCCGATCAGGGCGATAAGAGAGGAAGATGCATGAGGTATCATCAGCACAGTCGTGGTCACGCTGGCGCAGGTAGTCGGTGCTAGTATCAGGTACTGGCTATCGGTGATCGGGTATCAGGATGTCAGAATGGTTCTTGATCACAGATACCTGGTCACCGATCACTGGCAGACCCGAGTCTTTGGCCGAGTCAGCCTTGCACGGCGTTCTCAATGATCGTCAGCCGTTCCAAGTGCCCACTTCGGCTGAACTGCACAGCCACCACGTCAATGCGCCAGGGCCCGTCCCAATCATGCTCCTGCACGTAGGTTTGGCCCAATTCCACCAGCTTGGTCTGCTTGGCCATGGTCACCGACTCCTCCGGCGTGCCGTACGCCTGGCCTCGCCGAGTGCGCACTTCTACCACAACCAAGGTGTCGCCATGTTGGGCGACGATGTCGATTTCCCCCGCGGGGCAGCGCCAATTGCGGGCGACGATGGTGTATCCGCGTGCCGCCAACGCCTCCGCCGTCAGCCGCTCACCCAGCCGACCCAGCCTCTGCCGCCTGTGGGTCATGTCTGCAGGGCTTCCCGTAGTGGTCGGAAGGAACGGCGATGCAACACGCAAGGTCCCAGGTGAGCCAGTGCCGCCCGATGGGCCTCTGTGCCATATCCCTTGTGGCGGGCGAAGCCATAGCCGGGGTAGGTGGTGTCGTAGGCGACCAGCATCTGATCGCGAGTCACTTTGGCGAGAATGGAAGCGGCAGCGATGGAGAGAGAGAGTTGGTCGCCGTGGGTAATGGGTTGCTGAGGTAGAGTCTGTTCGGGCAAACGCAGGTAGTCGATCAGCAGCGCTTCCGGCGGCAGGGGAAGCTGCTGAAGGGCCAGCCCCATCGCTTGTTGAGTGGCGGCCACGATGCCCAGGCGGTCGATCTCGCTGGCCGCCACAAGCCCAACAGCCCATCCCTGCGCGTGCTGACGGACAAGCTCGAACAGACGATCGCGCCGTGACGGAGTCAGCAGCTTGGAATCGCGCACGCCTGCGGCCAGCAGTGGTTCGTGATCCGCTTCGGGGCTGAGGATGACGGCGGCTGCAACGACAGGTCCGGCCAGCGCACCTCGTCCTGCTTCGTCCAGACCGGCCACGAAACGATACCCCTGTGTCCAGAAGCGTTGCTCGAAGGCCAGGGTGGGCCTATGGCTTGCCGGCAGGATTCGTTTGCCCACGGTCTCCCTCAAGAACCCTGAATGGTGTCGCAGAGCTATGGAGAAGGCTCTCCAAAAAGCGAGAAGCGCAGGGTTTCCCCTCCGCTTTCCCTCTTTGTGCCCTCAGACCGAACGTTTCTCTTTGAGCCGGGTAGCCTTGCCTCGCCGATCGCGGAGGTAGTATAGTTTGGCCCGCCTGACCTTGCCGTGCCGCAGCACTTCCACTTTCTCAATGCGTGGAGAATTCAGCAGGAAGGTACGCTCGACTCCTACACCATGAGAGGCGATACGACGCACGGTGAAGTTAGAGTTGATTCCCCCTTTGCGCATGCGTATCACCACTCCGCGAAAGACCTGCACCCGCTGTCGAGTCCCTTCGACGATGCGGTTGTGCACCTTCACTGTGTCGCCTGGGCGAAGCCGCGGAATGTTGGGATTCGCCTCTACTCGTTCCAGAGAGTCCATTAGCGTGGACATATCACACCATCCATAGTCATAAGTACTTAGGCTCGCGCCGGACAGCCGTGACTTCGGAGAGCCCTCGGCGGGAGCTCGGCCGAACGCTCAGTCGAGCCGTCCGGCAGCCTGGTGGGCCAGATACCAGTCAAACTGGACTGCTTTGAGCCTGGACTTGGCAGTCCAGACCAAGCAGGCTGAGTAGCTACCCATAGTCATAGATCGTACCAATCAAGAAGTATAGCACAGATCAGCATCCGCGGCAAATTGCACAGGTGCCGATAGCTGGCAACAGAAACGTTGATGGCGAGTAGCCACGATCAGGTCCCATCCCTAGACCTCAGGCTGCAGCCAGCCCAACTCCCCCAGGCAAGCCTTGTCCTCTGGGCTGAGGTCGGCGCGAGCCAGGAGATCTGGGCGGCGCTCCAGGGTGCGGCGCAACGATTCCCGCCGCCGCCAGCGGGTGATCTCGGCGTGATGGCCGGAGAGCAGCATCTCCGGCACCTCATGGCTACGAAACTCCGCCGGGCGGGTGTAGTGGGGATGCTCCAATAGGCCGTCGGCGTGGGAATCTCGCTCTGTTGCTGCAGGATCCCCCAGCACGCCAGGCAACAGCCTCGTCACGGCGTCGACGATCACCATGGCCGCGATCTCTCCGCCCGAAAGCACGTAGTCGCCGATGGACATCTCATCGGTGGCCAGGAATTGCCTCACCCGCTCGTCCACTCCCTCGTAGCGCCCGCAGATCAGGGCCAATCGCTTGTGCTGCGCCAGCTCCCGGGCCACGGCCTGCGTGAAGAGACGACCCTGTGGGCTGAGGAGGATGATGGGAGTGGAGGAGGACGTCTCGTTCTCCAAGCCCAGCACAGCCTCCAGAGCACGGAAGATGGGCTCTGGCTTCATGACCATGCCACCGCCACCGCCGTAGGGCGCATCGTCCGTCACCTGGTGCTTCCCCTGGGCATAGCCGCGGATATCGTGCATGGCGATGGAGATGTGCCCCGCCTCTTTCGCCCGCATGATGATGCTGTCAGCGAACACGCCGGCGAACATGTCAGGAAACAGAGTGAAGATGTCAAAGTGCATCAACCGCCTCGCTTACTCCTTGATCGAGCACGCAAGTCGACAAAAAGGCCACAGGGCGTTGCCGCCCGGTGGCCTTCGAGGCAGGTGTCCCCGCTATGCCGTGTGTCAACGGGTTTTGAACCTGTAATCGCAGGTGGGTGTCTCACCTGAAAGTCCTGCCTTGCCGGTCGATGGCTAGCATTTCCCTCAGGGCTTCGACTCCCATATACAAGGTGTTGGCTCAAAACGTGATGTCAACATCACGAGCACCGCAGGGCACTGCACGCATATTCTAGCACAGCTCTCCGAAACGTGCAAATCGGCGATGTCGGGTAGCCCATGGCCGATGGGCAATGCACCAGAGGGATATTGGCTCTTTGCTACTCACTCGCCAGACGCAGGTGGAGTTCTTCTAGCTGTCGTGGCGAGATCTCCGAGGGCGATCCGGTCATCAGGTCCGCAGCCGAGGCGGTCTTGGGGAAAGCGATCACCTCCCGAATGTTGGGCTCGCCCGCCAGCAGCATCGTCAGCCGGTCGATGCCTGGTGCGATGCCGCCATGCGGTGGCGCACCGTATTCGAAGGCCTCCAGCATGTGGCCGAACTGCGCCTGAGCCTCCTCGGGGGTGATGCCCAAGGCGCGGAACACGCGCTCCTGCTGCTCTCGCCGGTGCATGCGGATGCTTCCCCCACCGATCTCCCAGCCGTTGCAGACGATGTCGTAGGCCTTGGCTCGCGCCCGGCCAGGATCGGTCTCCAACAGGGGCCAGTCCTCGTCCAGCGCTGAGGTGAAAGGATGATGCACGGCACTCCAGCGTCCTTCCTCTTCATTCCACTCCAGCAGCGGGAAATCGAGCACCCAGGCGAAAGCCAGGATGTCGTCATCCACCAGTCCCAGCCGATTCCTCATCTCCAGCCTGAGGTGGCCCAGCACCTGCGCTACCGTTGCCGGCTGGTCAGCCACGATCAGGATCAGGTCGCCAGCCTCTGCCTCCGCCTGGGCGATGATGGACTGCAACTCCTCGTCGGTCAGGAACTTGGCTATGGGCGAGCGCACCTGTCCTGATTCCTGCACTGCGATCCAGGCTAGTCCCTTGGCGCCCAGCCGCTGCGCCAATTTGGCCAGTTCGTCAATCTGCCTCCGGCTGTAGCTGCCGCAGCCGGGCGCGCGCACCGCTTTCACCTGTCCGCCCTTCGCTATCGTCTCAGCGAAGATGCGGAAGCCGCAGCCGGCCAGCAGATCCGACAGATCCAGCAACTCCAGCCCGAAGCGCAGGTCGGGCTTGTCGGAACCGTAGCGGGCCATTGCCTCGGCATGGCTCAGGCGGGGGAAAGGCTTGCGCCACAACCGCTTGCCCGTCTCCGGTTCCAGCGTTTCCACCAGCGCTGTGAACAGCCCTTCCGTGAGCTGCAGCACATCCTCCTGCTCGACGAAGGATATCTCCACGTCCAGTTGGGTGAACTCCGGCTGGCGGTCGGCCCGCAGGTCTTCGTCGCGGAAGCAGCGGGCAATCTGGAAGTAACGCTCGAAGCCAGAGACCATGAGAAGCTGCTTGAGCTGCTGCGGCGATTGCGGCAGCGCATAGAACTTGCCCGGATGGACGCGGCTGGGCACAACGTAGTCCCGCGCGCCCTCTGGCGTGCTCTTGATGAGGATGGGGGTCTCGATCTCCAGGAAGCCGCGAGCGGAGAGATACTCGCGGATGAACTGCACGATGCGATGGCGCAGCAGCATATTGCGCTGCATGCGGGCGCGGCGCAGGTCGAGGTAGCGATACTTCAGCCGCAGCGGTTCGGCGACCTCCGTCTCCTCGTTGATGTAGAAAGGAGGTGTGCGGGAGGGATTGAGGATTTCGCCCCCTTCGACGGCCACTTCGATCTCGCCGGTGGGGAGTTGGGCATTCTCCAGGCCCGGCGGGCGTGAGCGCACGGTTCCTTGTACTTGCAGCACGTACTCGTTGCGCGCCTCGCTGGCCACGCGGTGGGCTTCGGGCGTGCTCTCCGAATCGCACACCACCTGGGTGATGCCATCGCGATCGCGCAGGTCAATGAAAATCAGGCCGCCGTGATCGCGGCGGCGGTGCACCCAGCCGGCCAGCGTCACTGCCGTGCCTCCGTGTTCGAGTCGCAACTCGCCGCAGTTGTGCGTCTTCAGCATCTTCGTTTCCTCCTCATGACGTCGTTGGTGAAGCGTCATTATACACACAAGTTACAGAACGGACAATCTCGCCGTGTCTGACTCCGCAACCGTTCCCTTTGACATAGGCTTTTCCGGCTTGAGGCGATCTGCTCATCACGTGCTGTTTCCGACATCTCACACAAGCACCTGGTTCGCGCCTCTCAGCCACGAATGAATTCGTGGCCTGTTACTCAAAACGTGTTGAAACACGTTGCCAGCGCCGCACCTAACCTGCTTCAGCAGGTTTCCGGTATCAGGCAGGTAGCGCACGATATGTCAGATACCAAGAACAGCAGTGCGTCTCCAAAATG
>CBDURC010000084.1:0-12165 GCA_965369635.1 uncultured Anaerolineales bacterium
CAAAATCACCGTATGTGGCGGGGGAAACGGCGCGCAAACCCTGGTGCCCGTCGCCGCTCGCAATCTGGGATGCCCGGTGGACGTTTACGCCCCTTTTGCCGATGAGGCCGAGCGGCTGCGAGCCGGCAGTGTCGCTCACGGCGGCATCGAGACCATTGGCGCGCTGCAGGCTAAAGCCCAACCTCGCCGCATCAGCGTCGTGGAGGCCGCCGAGAAGGCTGTGATCTTTGACAAAGGATTGAAGGTTCCAGAGGGCCAGCCATTGAGTCGTCTGAGCTTCTACCAAACAACCCAGATGATCTTTCAGAATCCCTACTCCTCGTCGAACCCGCGCAAAACCGTGCGGCAGATCGTCTCCGTACCGCTGAGGAATCGGGGGATGAGGGACTTCAGGGCCATCGAGAAAGAAGTCGCCTCCTTGCTGCGAACGGAGGCTGACGTGGCTGCTGCGAGAGGCCCCTTCTATGAGCAGGAGATGATCAGTCTGGAAGACAAGATCCACGAAGAACTGGAAGAAGTGGCCGCCGAATTACGCCAGCAGCGTTTCGATGTCAAAACCATGGCCTGCCTTGGCGATCCGGCAACGGAGATCGTCACCCACGCCAAACAGGAACGTGCCCGAACGGGCATTGGGCAATTGCTCCATGGCCGCGTGGCTCGCGGTGTGATGGGGAGCCTGGACATGCCCATCCTGCTGCTGCGGGTACCAGAGGAAAAGCGACCGTCTGAGGAACCGCGCTTGCCGGGCGTCGAATTGAGGCTGTAAGATCAACCAGTCCGGCATCCTCCCACTGGACGCGGCCGTCCACCGGCGCCAAGTATACTAGCGAGGAGAACGGTAATGACGATGATGAAATTGATAGCGGCCATGGTACAGGACGAAGATGTGGACGAACTTCTGGGCGCGCTTGTGGAAACCGGTTGCCGTGCGACCAAGGTCCAGACTTCCGGGGGCTTCCTGCGGGGTTCCAACAGCATGGTGCTCATCGGTGTGGAAAAAGACAAAGTGGAGCAGGTACTGGAAGTGATGCAGGCTCATTGCCACTCTCGAACCCAGACCATCCATCCGAGCGAGGCTTCTTACCTGTCGGAGAGCCTCACCGTGACCATCGGTGGGGCCACGGTGTTCGTCTGGGACGTGGAGAGGTACGAGAGATTGTGAGGCGCTATGCAAGAGCGCACAAGCGGCGGCTCCGAACGGGCCAGTGACGAACCGCTCTCCGGGCTGGTGCTTCTGATAGATTTCGGCAGCACTTACACCAAACTTGTGGCCGTGGATCTGGACAAAGGCCGCATCGTGGGCCAATCCCAAAGCCTGACCACCGCAGAAACAGACATCACCCTGGGGTTGATGGAGGGTTTGCGGGAACTAGAGGAAGCAGGGATGCCCGCCCCTGCTTTTCGACATCGCCTGGCCTGCTCCAGCGCCCAGGGGGGCCTCAGGATGATCGCCATCGGCCTGGTACCCGAGTTGACCGTGGAAGCCGCCCGCCGCGCGGCCCTGGGGGCCGGGGCCAGGATCCTTCGCTCCTATGCGCATAGACTCTCCCCGGCGGAGCTGAAGGAAATCGTCGGCCAAGAACCGGACATGATCCTTCTCACTGGCGGCATCGATGGCGGCGATCACCATGTCATCGTCCACAACGCCCGCCTGCTGGCCAGCAGCAGCTTATCCGCACCTATCGTGGTCGCGGGCAACAAGGACGCTATCCCCCTGGTTAAAGAGACCCTTGGCGGCCGGAAGGAGGCGCATTTCACCGCCAACGTATTGCCCCATTTGGGCCAACTCAACGTGAAACCTGCCCGCTCTTGCATTCGCCAACTCTTCATGGAGAAGATCGTCGAGGCCAAGGGCATGCGCAACGCGGAGCGGTTCGTTCAGCGTGTACTCATGCCCACCCCCATGGCCGTGCTGCGAGCCGCCCAGCTTCTGGCCGAAGGGACGAAGCGGGAACGGGGACTGGGAGAGTTGATGGTCATTGACGTGGGCGGCGCTACCACGGATGTCCACTCCGTGGCCCGTGGCGAACCCTTCCAGAAAACGGTGGTGATGCGAGGACTACCAGAACCCTATGCCAAACGCACGGTAGAAGGAGATCTGGGCCTCCGTGTCAGCGCCATTTCCCTTTTGGCCGCCGTCGGCGAGGAGCGATTGTCGGAATTCATTGGGCTTCGCAACTTGAACCTGCCGGCCATCGTCCAGCGGCTGGCGACTCACGCGGGCACAGTGCCCACCACGGCCCAGGATGCGGCCATTGACCTGGGGATGACCAAAGCCGCCGTGCGATTGAGCGTGGAGCGCCACGTGGGCACTTTGAGGGAGCATTTCCTGCCCGAGGGCTTTTGCTACATCCAGCAAGGAAAGGACCTGACTGGCCTGCCCACGCTAATCGGCAGCGGAGGTCCCTTTCGCCATCTGCAAGAACGCCGTCAGGCCCTGGCGGAGGCGCTCTACCGGCCAGAGAACCCCTTCCTGCTCCGGCCCAGGAATCCCCGCATGTATGCAGACCGCCACTACATCCTGTGGGCCATGGGTCTGCTGGCCGAACTAAGCCCCACGTTGGCCCTGAAACTGATGAAAGACAACCTGGAGGAGGTATCTCAGTAGGGGCAGGCCTTGCGCCGGCCCAAAAGGGAGACCGCAAGGATTCGCCCCTACTTTCTGACAAAACACTGGAGGAGGTTCAAGTGTCGAAAAGTCTCAGAGTTTCCATCCTGGGCGCGGGGAACGGCGCCCACGCTATGGCCGGGCATCTGGCCCTCAAGGGCTTCCCCGTCAAGCTGTACAACAAGTTCAAGCACGAGATCACGTCCATGCAGGAGCGCGGCGGCGTCCAGGTTGGGGGGACAGTGGAAGGCTTCAGCCCGCTCGACCTGATCAGCACCGACATCGCTCCGGTCATCGCTGACGCCGAGGTCATCATGGTCGTCGTCCCCGCCTTCGCCCATCGCTTCATGGCCGAGGTCTGTGCCCCCCACCTGCGCGAGGGGCAAGTCATCGTCCTCAATCCTGGGCGGACGGGCGGGGCGTTGGAGTTCGCTCACGTCCTGCGCCAGCAGGGGGTGAAGGCTCGCGTCGTGGTCGCCGAGGCCCAGACGTTGATCTACGCCTGCCGCATCTCCGGGCCGGCTCGGGTGCATATCATGGCCATCAAGAAGGAAGTGCCCCTGGCCGCCCTGCCGGCGGGCGATACGACCGCCGCGCTGGCCCTCGTCAACCAACTCTATCCCCAGTTCGTTCCCGCCGCCAACGTCCTGGAGACCAGCCTGGACAACATCGGCGCCGTCTTTCACCCTTCGACCATGGTGTTGAACGCCAACCGCATCGAGGCAGGTGAAGAGTTTGATTTCTACCAGGGCATGACTCCCATGGTGGCCAGCTTCTTGGAGGTGATTGACGGCGAGCGGATGGCAGTGGCCGAGGCCTACGGCGTGCGGGTGGAATCGGCCAAAGATTGGCTGATGAGAGCCTACGAAGGCATCAGCGGCGACACCCTCTACGAGCGCATCCAGTCCAACCGCGCCTATGCCGGGCTGAAGGCGCCAAAGACGCTGGACGTGCGCTACCTCACCGAGGACGTGCCCTGCAGCCTGGTGCCCATCGTCTCCTTCGCCGAGGCGGCCGGCGTAGAGATGCCCGCCAGCCGGGGGATCGTGGACATCGCCTGCGGGCTGCTGAAGCGTGATTTCTGGGCCGAAGGGCGCACACGGGAGAACCTGGGGCTGGCCACCCTCAGCGTGCCAGAGATCATCGCCCTGGTGGAGAAGGGGTATGACTGAGTTGCGCCAAGTGGCTGTGCTGGGCGCCGGTCACGGCGGACAAGCCATGGCCGGGCACCTGGCGCTGCAAGGGGTAGCCGTTAACGTCTATAACCGCTCCAGCGCGCGGCTTGCGGCCATGCAAGAACAAGGCGGCGTGTACGTGGAAGGGGTGGTGAAAGGCTTCGGTCGCCTGCGCACGATCACCAGCGACCTGGCGACGGCTTTAGCTGACGCGGAGCTGATCATGGTGGTCGTGCCCGCTTCGGCTCATCGGCAGATAGCCCAAGCATGTGCGCCGCACCTGCGGGACGGGCAGATCATCATCCTCAATCCCGGCCGCACCGGCGGTGCACTGGAATTTGCCGCCACACTGCGGGCCAAGGGATGCACGGCGCAAATCAAGCTGGCCGAGACCCAGACCCTGGTCTACTCCTGCCGGCAGGTAGTTCCCGGCCGGGTGCGCATCCTCAGCCTGAAGCGCTGCTTGCTCCTGGCCGCGCTGCCCGCAGCCGACACCGACGAGGTACTGTGTGCCGTGGGCCAGCTCTATCCCCAGTTCGTGCCCGCAGCCAACGTGCTGGAAACCAGCTTCAGCAACATCGGCGCCGTATTCCACCCCATCCTGGTGATCTTCAACGCCAACCGCATCGAGGCTGGCGAGCGGTTTCTCTTCTACCGTGACATCACGCCAGCTCTGGCACGGTTTCTGGAGGCGGTGGACGGCGAGCGGCTGGCCGTAGCCCGGGCTTTTGGCATCCAGGTTGAATCAGCGAGCGAGTGGCTGACTTACGCCTACGAGGGAGTGACGGGGCGAGACCTGTACGAGAAGATCCGCAGCGTGCCGGCCTATCAGGAGGCCATAGCTCCCACCAGTCTCGATGATCGTTATCTCACTGAAGACATCCCTACAGGCCTGATCCCCCTCATCGCCTTCGCCGAACTGGCCGGCGCGCCGATGCCCATCAGCCGGGCCATCGTGCGCATCGCTGGCACCCTTCTGGAACGGGGCTTCTGGGCCGAGGGGCGCAACCTGAAGCGGTTGGGCCTGGCGGGGATGAAGGTAGAAGAAATCAAAGCCCTGGTAGAGGGCAAAGAGAACTCTAAACTCCAAACTTCAAACTCTAAAGAGGAGAAGACCATCATGCGCAAGAAAATCCTCGGAGGCTCCCTCGGGGAGTGCGTCCACGTCGCCGGTGTGCTTAATTTCCTGGGCCTGGCGGAAGAGCAGGGTTACCAGACGGAGTTTACCGGCCCAGCCACTTCCATCGCCGAGTACATCGCTGCAGCCCAGGAAGTTGATCCGGACATCCTGGCGGTGAGCTACCGCCTGACGCCGCAGAACGCGGCCATCCTGCTGTCCGACTTCCAACAAGCCTGCGAGGAGGCGGGGCTGCTGGGCAAGCGCTTCGTCTTCGGCGGCACGCCACCGGTGGTGGAGACCGCCCGCAAGACGGGCCTCTTCGAGGCGCTCTTCAGCGGAGAAGAACCGCCGGATGCAGTCATCGCCTACCTCAAGGGCCAGCCCCTGGAGCGGATGACCGACGCGGACTACCCCGCCGAGACCCTCGACCGAATCGCCTGGAAAGCTCCTTTCCCCATCATTCGCCACCACTTCGGCCTGCCCGCCGAGACCATCGAGCCGACGGTGGCGGGGATCAGGCGCATCGCCGAGGCGGGCGTGCTGGATATTATCTCCCTGGGCCCTGATCAGGACGCGCAGCAGAACTTCTTCCACCCGGAACGGCAGGACCCCAAACGCAAGGGGGCTGGCGGCGTGCCGTTCCGCAGCGAAGAGGACCTGCGCACCCTCTACGCCGCCAGCCGCTGCGGCAACTACCCTCTGATGCGTTCCTACTCCGGCACCTCGGACCTGCTGCGCTGCGCCGAACTGCTGCGCCGCACCATCCGCAACACCTGGTGCGCTACCTCACTTTTCTGGTTCAACGTGATGGACGGGCGGGGGCCGCTGACTCTGCGGGAGTCCATCGGCGATCACATGGCGCTGATGAAATGGCATGGCGAGCGGAACATCCCCGTGGAGGGAAACGAGCCCTACCACTGGGGGCTGCGGGACGCCCACGATGCTGTCATCTGCGCCGATTCCTACATCTATGCCCACGTGGCAAAGAAGATGGGTGTGCGGGACTACATCACCACCTATATGTTCGAGACCCCGCCGCATCTTTCCAACAAGATGGACCTGGCCAAGGCGCTGGCCCAGGTCGAGCTGGCCGAATCGTTCGCCGACGAGGGGTTTCACATCGTCCGCCAGACGCGCACGGGCCTCATGAGTTATCCGGTGGATCCAGACTATGCGAAGGGCCAACTGGGCGCCTCGGTCTACCTGCAGATGGCGCTCAAACCATCCATCGTGCACGTGGTAGGCTATGTGGAGGCCCACCACGCCGCCACGCCGGAGGACGTCATCGAAAGCTGTAAGATGGCCCGCAAGGTGATCATCAACTGCCTCTACGGCATGCCCGACATGACCGCCGACCTGGAAGTGCAGCAACGCAAAGATGAACTCGTGGAAGAGGCCATGGTTATCGTTGAGGCTATTGGGCAGTTGGGAAGGGGCAAGGCGGAGGATCCTCTGACCGACCCCGACGTGCTGGCGCGGGCGGTGGAAATCGGCCTGCTGGACGCGCCGCAACTGAAAGGCAACCCCTACGCCTGCGGCCAGGTGCGGACGAGGATCATCAGCGGGGCCAATTATGCTGTAGACGAAGAAGGCAGGGTACTCAGCGAAAAAGTGCGGGTAGAGCACATCTTCGCCCGGCTATAGCGATGCCATCACGTCCCCAGGCCGGAAGCCCAACCGGATGCCCTCCCGTTGGAAGGTTTCGTTCACCCGCCGCCGCAAGTCGCGCATCACCCCCCAATGCTGACCCGGCAGTGTCTTGACCATGATGCGCACGCGCACCGTCCACCCATCCAACCCCTCGATGCCCGTAACGACGGGCGATTCCATCAGTACCGGGCTGAACCGCTCATCAGCCGCCAGCTCCTGTCCCACCCTCTCCAGCACAGCCAAGGCCCGGGCGACGTCTTGGTCAGGCGAAAGCCGCAAGTCCAGCACCGCCCGCGACCAGTCCTGAGACAAATTGGACACCGTGCGAATGTCGCCGTTGGCGATGATATGCAACTCCCCTTTCAGCCCGCGGAGATGCGTCGAGCGCAGCGTCATCCGTTCCACTTTGCCCGACAGATCGCCTGCGGTGATCACGTCCCCGATGGCAAACTGATCCTCGATAAGAATGCACAACCCGCCGATGATGTCCTTGACCAGCATCTGCGCTCCCAGGCCCAAAGCCAGGCCGACCAATCCCATACTGGCCAACAGTGGCCCGACGTCCAGACCCAACTCCATCAAGATCATCAGCATGGCGGCGACAAGTATGAAACCTGAACCCACCCAACCGATGACAGAGCGGATGGTTTCTACGCGCTGGGCCAGCTCGCCGCCCTCCGCTTCGCCACGAGCCCGCACTCGGATCCAACCAGGGATCTGCCGCATCAGGACATGCAGCAGGCGACGGGAAACAAACGCAACAATGACGACGACAAGAATGCGCAGGCCGTGGCTGGTGAGCCAGGCGACCACGTCGCTCCAGAGTTCCGTACCTAGTTCCACCACTTCTCATCTCCCTTGCCTTGCGTCCGGCGGATAGTCGTGCTTCATCTGCTCGTCGTGCATCGCCAGCTTCGCGCTGCCCTGGTCGCCTCAGCGAAAAGCTCGCACGCCCGCGACAATGGCCAACGCCGCCACAAGCAGCCAGATGGCGACGACAATAACAGCGGCGACCCAGTTTGTTGGTTTGCCTTCATCCATGGCTGCCTGAGCCCTGTCTCGGCACTCGGCAAGAACGGGCGGGGGGATCATCTTCAACACAACCGCAATACCCAGAGGGACCAAGATAAGGTCATCCAAGTACCCCAACACAGGGATGAAATCTGGAATCAGGTCGATGGGGCTGAAGGCATATCCCACCACGCAAGCAGCCAAGAGCCTGGCGTACCAGGGCGTCCTGGGATCCTTGCAGGCCAGATACAGCGCATAGGTCTCCTTTTTGAGCTGCTTGGCCCGCTGCTTCCATTTGTCAATCACCGCTCCAACCTCACTCCAACCTCAGATGAGACTGCTTCACCACCTGCACCTGACCACAGATGACCTCGGCGCCCAGCGGCTGGCCGGTCTCGTCCAGCAGCCCCACGACGATGCGGTACTCCCCCGGCGGCGTGATGGGGTTGAGATTCACGTCCACCTCCTGGCGGATGACCTCATCTGTCTCCCAGCGTGAGGTAGGCCAGACCCGCAGCGTCCCGCAATCGCGATGCAGCCGGTCGCCCCACACCTGTCCCAGGTGATCCACCATGCGCACCGTGGCAGCATAGTCAGCAGGCGGTCTCGCTTCGGCCCGCCAGTAGAGCCGCACGTGCACCCAACCGCTGGGCGGATGCGTCCGCTCGTCCGTGGCCAGAGTGCGCGTGTCGTCCACCGCGCAGGCGACCAGCGTGATGTCCGGGCCGAAGGTTGCATCGAGCTGCGTGACGTCTGCTGACGGCTCAGACAGGCGGTAGCGGGTGATGAAGCGCTTCACCGTCATACCCGCCGGGTACTGCTCCGTCGCCAGCGGGAAGCGGTCGGCCAGCCAGCGCTCCACAAGGTGATCAGGATCGAATTGCTCCGTGTGCGACTGGACAAGCCACACGCTGTCGAAGGGCAGCAATCCCAGCAACGGCGGTTCCACCTGCGCCACATCGGTGACCCGATCGGTGAAGGGAAAGAAGACCGGCTGCGAGCCGCGGAAGTAGTGCTCGAAAGAGAAGTGCACGTAGTCCACGTGAACCAGCACCGCATCGTTCGGCCCGGCGTGCGTTTCCACGTAGTTGGCAGCAGTGCGCCAGTCCTCGCGCAGGTTTTGTGGTAGCCAGAGGTGGGAGAGCGCCACGAGCGTCGTCGCCAACAGTGTCACCAGCGCTAACAGCCCCAGCCACCGTACTCGATCCAGCAATACCACCAGCCCCCTTCCCCACAGCAGGCAGAGGGCCGGCACCAGGAAAGTGAAGTAGCGTGGCTCGTTGAAGATGGCGCGATTGCGGGCCAGCAACAGTCCACCCAACAACAGCGGCACCACCAGATAGAGCACAAGCAACGGACGGCCAGCAAGGCGCAAATCCCCGGAGCCTGGCCTGCGACGCAAGGGCAACACCATCCCGGCGCACATCAGCAGTCCTGCGCCCACCTGGGTCGCCCGCACCATCCAATCGCTCCAGGGACCTCGATGCAATGTGTAAGCGGCGAGCAGACGGGCCAGCACTTTTCCAAAATCGTTGAGCATGCGGCCCGGCGTCGACTCGGCGCCGCTCACCCGCCAGGCAGGCCAGAGCGATGGCATCACTAACCCAGCAGCCACGGCTAGTACAATGGCCCCCGGCAGAAAGGCACGCCAACCTCGCCGCCGTTCGCCCAGGCGCAAGCCCAGCACGAGCAAAACGATCAACCAAAGAGCAGCCAGAACCAGGAAAAAGAGACCGAATAAGTAGCTGTAGACAGAAAACACGAACCCTGCCAAGGCTAGACCCCACCAGCCGAGGCGGTGTGTCCCGTCGGCTGCTGCCCAGCAGCTCTGCCAGCCGCGCAGCAGCCCATAGAGACCAAAGAGTCCAAAGGTGGTTGCGGGCATGAACATGCGCGCCTCTTGCGAATACCAGACAAGAAAGGGATTAAGCGCTACGAGCAGCGCCGCCAACGCACCCGCCCGCCGGTTGCCCAGTATCCGGCCGATGCCGAATGCGGGCAGGACGGCCAGCGCCCCCAGCACAGCTCCCAGGCTGCGCACCGCAGCGTCACCCGAGCCAAAGAGCATCATCCACTCATGCAAGAGCAAGTGATACAGCGGCGGATGCTTGTCCTCCACCAGGTGCATGCCCACATCCCAGATGCGGGCCGCCGGCTGGCTGGCCCAGAACAGGCTCATCGTCTCGTCGAACCAGAGGCTGTGGTAGGTCAACCGCCAGAAGCGCACCCCCAGAGCAAGCAGAAACAGCCCGCCGATAAGGGCATATCGTTTGAGTGTCCGGGCGCCACAACGTCGCAACTTCATCCCCTCGCCTCTAGTCACTGGTCGCTGATCACCGTCACTCCACCCAGGATGACGTGATCGGCCGTCGGCCATTTGTCTGGCGGAGCATCCGGATCATCCAACGGCGAAACGAGGACAGGTGCTCGCCGGCCGCTGTTCGCTTCGTATAGCCCGATCTCCAAGAGATACTCACCCGGCGGCAGGTCAGCGGGCAACGGCAACTGATGCTCATCAAGGATCAGCTCCCCTATCTGCCAGGCGGACGTGGGAACGCTTCCTTGCCCCGGTTCCGCGTCATCCCCCGCCCAGACCAAGCTGCCATCTGGTCTCGCCGGTCCCAGCAGATGAGTGAAGACCTTCCAGTCACGTGTGACCTGAGCATCACATGCCCACCACAGTTGCAGGTAAACGATGTTGCCTGGATGATAGCGAGATGCGTCCAGATCATAGCCCTCGAGGCTGATGCCCTCCCAGATCGCCAGACGATCTTGCTGCGCCGCACGGGCCGGCCTGCCACCGCTCGCCAAACGAAAGACCTCGCCGTATGGTCGCCCGTCTCGGTCGCGGAACTCATGCACCCGCTGCGCCTGAGGGTAGAGCTCCCGCAGCAGCAGGCTACCGCGAAAGTCCTCGTGCACGATGATCACGTAGGTTGCCGGACGATCAGCCAAGGGATGACGCGCCGGGGCAATGAAGGCGTGACGGCCATCGAAGTGGCGCGTGCCGAGCCCTTCTCGCCAGGCAAAGGCCAGCGTGGTGTGATCCGCAGCCCGAGGCGTGACGTAGACCAACTCTTCGGGCGGCAATTCGTTCACATATTGAGCGATTTCCCACAGCCCGACGTCGAAGGCGTGGTAGAGATCAGGAGAGTTGGCCCAGCGATGAAAGTAGTCGCGGGCAGTGATGAATGAGCTGCCGAGTAAGGATAGGGAAACCAGTAGACAAGTAGACAAGTAGACCAAGGAAACAAGGAAACAAGGGGATATTCCCCCTCTTTTCCTTTCTTTCCCTCGTTTCCATTGTCGTTCTCCCCAGGCAAGAATGGTGGCCAGGCCCAATCCGATGAGCAGGGCGACGGCTGGTGCGGCACCGACCGCTCGCCGGAAGTGCGGCGCATACTCGCTGAGCACCGTCGGCGAGAGCATCACGGCCCCGGCGAGCAGAACAAAACCCCACACCGTCCGCCCTCCCCAGTATCCAGTACCTGATCTCTCACCCCCGATTCCCACCAACCTCACACAGGCGATCACCACCCCCAAATAGAACGGCAGCGCAATGAACCCATCCAAGGCCGGCCGGTTCGGCAGGTTGCTGCGCGGATTGGCGTCGCCAGCGACGCTGAACATGCCCAGCGTGCGCAGGACATTGCCCAGCAAGCTCCCCTCGCCCTCGCCCGCCGCTGCCACCTGGCTCGTGCGCAGCGCCAGTAGGTGCGGATTCCGCCAGAAGTACAGACCCAGGGGAGCCATCACCAATAGCGCCACCAGCAGTGCTAGAGTCAGGCCCCTCCAGCAACGACGCAGTTGAGCCCGATTCAACAGCCACATGAGGGCAGCAAAGGCTCCGGCAAGGGGCAAGAGCAGCCGCCCGGCAAGGTAGGTGTAAGGCCCCAGACCAACGAACACTCCCGCGACGACAAAGGAGCAGATTTCCCTGGTCCGCAGGCCACGCCACAGAGCCCAGAAGGCTAGAACAAGGATCAGGGGCAGCAGCACCGGGTGGATGCCCACGCGGCTGAAGTGCAGGTGCCAGTAAAGGATGGCCAGCGATGCAGCGCTGAGGAGCGGGAAACCGCGCGGCAGCCGCTCGTCGGCGCGAAGTAGCTCCCGCGCCAGTCCATAGAGCGCAGGCACGGTGAGTGTGCCCAGCAGCGCCGCTACTGCCCGCTGCGTCGTCGGCCCCGCGCCAAAAAACCGAAAGGCCAATGCGGTCAGGTAGATGAACAGCGGCTCGTTGCCGAAGTTGCCGGGGAAGAAGATGGGATGGTAAGACGGCCGCGTGAGCAGATTCCAGGCCTCCAACCCCTGGAACGCCTCGTCGTAGTGGTAGCCTGGCGGGATGGTATCCAATTGCCAGAAGCGCAGGAAGGCCGCCACAGCCACGAGGGCAGCCAAGGCCGTCCATTCGATTGCTCTCTGTTCTCGTCGGGCACAGACCGGCGAAGGTTTGGCAGTAGGCTTTGTGTGAGACTCGTCTTCGCTCAACGGAAACCGTTTCCTCTCATTCTATCTATGTGAGTGGTCGCATCCCCCCCCCCTTTCATCCCCCCCAGTGGGGGGGAAAGAGGGGGGGGGCGCCCCGCCACGAGTTTACCCCC
>CBDURC010000085.1:0-11966 GCA_965369635.1 uncultured Anaerolineales bacterium
ACCAGGTCTCCTCCCAGCTCAGCGTCTGACCGGCGGCCAACTCGGCCCAGTCGTCGAAGGTGGGAGCCACACCTCCGTGCAGCTCCACGTAGCCGGAGCCGTCGTCGGTCCAGTTGTCCGCGCCGATGGCCGCGTCCCCCCAGCCGAAGGCAAACCCCTTGGCCCCGCGAGCCACTCTGCCGGGAAAGATGCGCACCATCCCCTCGTCGTCGGTGTGATCGTACACACCCACGAAATCCTCCTGCGCCGCAGGCCGCTGGAAGAAGCCCAGGTACCCCCGCCAGGTGCTCAGACGGCTCACGTCCCGTCCCTCACGGATGGGCCAGGAGAAGGGCTCGCCCGCACCGGGCAAGCGCGGATCGTTGGTAGAATGTACCGTCATTTCCGAAGCAGGGAAGATGAACTGCAAGCCCTCCGAGGGGCTGTTGCCGCTGCCTGGTGCCAGCATGGCGTTGTTCCAGAACTGGTAGCGCACCGCCTGACCTGTGGGGTTCTCCAGCTCGGTCTGGACGCTGAAGGCCGCGAGGCCAGGCCGCACGGTCACGGCCAACCGCGCCCGTAAATGATCACCCTGGCCATCGGAAAGATGCACCGTGACACTGCCATCGTCGCCGCGAGAGATGCGATAGCCCCAGGGGATGGACCACTCGTAGCCGTGCTCCTCCACCGGCAGCCCCCACTCCAGCCCGCCGGCAGCGAGCCACCAGTTGGCTCCTTCCGGAGTCGGCGGCCCCCAGTGGGTGGGCTTGATGACGGGGTTGCGGTAGAACTGATTGTGTCCCGTGGGCTTGAAGAAACACTCGTAGACCCGTCCGCCCAGCTCCGGCAGAAACGTCAGGCGCAGAAACTGATTCTCCACCACAATAAGTCGGTACTCCTTCGGCTCGGGCTGAGGATCGGACGCCTCGTAAGCCGCCCGGTCCAGCACCTTGAGCGGGAAGTTGCCGTGAGCGGAGTCCACCGCATCCCGCAGGAACGGCGCGTAGGGATATGTCGGGATAGTGATGGTAATCTCCTGCACCGTCACGGGCAGCGGCATGGACGGTGGTGGTGCGCCCACTGGCGCGGACGGTGTGACAGTGGAGGTGGGGATGACCTCAACTGGCTGGTCAAGCTTCACATAATCGACACTGACCCAGCCTTGCTGCCCGTCCACGCAGCAAATCTGCAGCCAGGTGGACTCGGTATTGCGTGCCAGGACGGTCAGTCGCTGGCCGCGCCGCACCGTGCCGACGCGGCGGAAGCCCGTGCCCGGCCCAGCGCGCACGTTCAGTGAAGAGGAAGTCACCTCCGCACCAATGGCAGGCGCTGGCGTGGGCGTAGCCGTTGGCGGCGCTGGCGTGGCTGTAGGCGAGGACGTCGGCGTCGGCGTAGCGGTGGGGGCTTCCGCCACCGTCACCGCCACCTCTTCCTCAACCACGTTTCCCGCTGCGTCGACAGCCCGGACCACAAGCTGATAGACGCCGGCCTCCTCCGGCGTCCAGGCGACATCCAGTGGCTGCGCTGCGGCTCGGCTGTCCAGTTCTTCACCGAGCGGTTCCTCGTTCAACAGCAGCTCCAGTTGCGTTACAGCGACGTTGTCACCGGCCATGATGCGGATGTCCACCGTCTGTCCGGCGGCAATCCGCGAAGGAGAGAGTCGCACGGCAAGCTGAGGCGGTTCGATATCGGTCAACATGCCCGCGACCATTGCCTCGCCGCCCGGCTCTAGCGTCAGCGTCTCCTCCAGCGGAGCGAAGCCTTCGTGTTCGATGACGAGGCGGTACGTGGCCGGCGCTGGTGTGAGCGTGACCGGGCTCCGTCCCTGCTCGACGCCGTCCAGCTTCACCACCGCGCCGTCAGGCTTGACGTCAATCCTCAGCGTGGCAGGTCCGGACTTGCTCGTCGGCGACGGCGCGGGCGTGGCGGTGGCCGTGGGCAGAGGCGGAGGCGGTGTGGGCCGGCATCCCACGCTCGAGGCCAGCAGCAAGACCAGTGTGGCCAGCAGAATCGGCCTGCGTGATCGAAATGCCCAGGACAAACAGATAGTCTTCATGATCGCATTATAGCCTGATTTCGGGCTGCTGTCCAGTGTGGAGAGAAGCTATGCGAAGGTTGCGCATCTTCGCATGATTGGTGTTCCTTCTCAGGCGGGCAGGCTGCGATGGATCTTCTGGTAGCTGTGATAGCGCGTCGGTGACACGAGTCCCTGGTCTACCGCGGTTTTCACCGCACAGTCCGGTTCGTGGATGTGTGAGCAGTTGCTGAAGCGGCACTCGCCTTGCACAGCGATGATTTCTGGATAGAAACGGGGCAACTCGTCTCGACGCAGGCCGCTCAAGCCGAACTCGCGGATTCCCGGCGTGTCTACGACGAAGCTGCCTCCCTCCAGGCTCAGCAGGCACACTTGCGTCGTGATGTGCCGGCCCTGGTGATGGTACTCGCTTATCTCGCCGGTGCGAAGCTGCAAGCCCGGCTGTACTGCCTTCAGGAGTGATGACTTGCCCACTCCGGACAGCCCGGCCAGCACGGTCGTGTGCTCTTGCAGAACTTCCTGCAACTTGCTCACCCCTGTGCCGGTCAGAGCGCTGGTGAAGATCACTCGGTAGCCCAGGTCCAGGTACGGCTGCAGCGCGGCGCGGCAGGCAGCCATGTCCTCAGCAAGATCGATCTTGTTGACGCACACGATTGGCGACAGGTTGTTTCGTTCGGCGGTGATGAGGTAGCGGTCCACGAGTTCGAACCAGAGTGCAGGTTCTCTCCATGACGCGACGACGAGCAATTGGTCGGCGTTAGCGACGATGATCTGTTGCAGGTGGTGGTAGAACACGTCAGCCCGAGCCAGCACGCTCCGGCGTGGCAGAATCGCTTCCACGACGCCTCGGTCCGACCCGTTCTCAGAGATGACCACCTTATCACCGACGGCGACCACGTTGGTGTAGCCAGCCTCTTCCGCGCTGAGCGAACCGCGCAGCCCACAGAGCAGGCTGTGCCCACCCAGGTCTACGCGGCATAGGCCACTGCTGACCTCAACGACGATGCCACGCTGTCCCGCCACGTTTGTCGTTGGTGACATTTCCTCGTCGGCGTTTGTTTCTTCTTCCAACGTCGCCAATGCCGCAGCCAAAACAGCCTGGCGGCGTTCTTGCTCTCCGCGCGGCATGACCCGCTCGCTCTGAGGTAGATCATCTTGCTGATCCAGGTCATTGAGAGTGTCTGGCATCCAATTCTTGCGGCGCACTCGCTTTGGCTTGCGGTTGCGCTTGATCTTTTTGCGAACTACACGCATCTTCTTGGCAGCCTCGAGATGCTGCCAGTGTCGTTCTTGGCGACTAGGCACGGTCGTTATGCTCCTGTTTGATGTGATGTGAGAAGACTGGGAAACCAAGCAAGGCCATGAGAACTCTCATGGCCTTGTCACAAGCTGCTGATAGGCAATCTGGCAACGGCAGTCTATCGTTTCCAGACAGCAAAAAAAGCCACGAGATGGGCGATCTTGTCGCCACCTCATGGCTGGGGAAATGCTGAAAGGTCGGATGCGGAATCCTGTGCTATGCACCCTCCCCAAACAAGGAATGGCGAGCAAGATCAACATGAACGGTGATGCCGTATATGGCTTGATTCTGGGTCATAGTGCTCGCCTCCTTTTCTTGAGTCTGAGTGGGATGCCTATAGCAATGGTGATTATACGCTGAATCCCGAGTTTGTCAAATGACAGGACGGCGATTGAATCGCTGGCGGGGCGGAGCCATGCGGTTTCATCGGTTCAATCGGTCTCATCGGTTTCATTGGCTCAATCGGCTGAATTGGTCTCATCGGCTCAATTGGCTGAATTGGTTTCATCGGCTCAATCGGCTGGATTGGTTTCATCGGTTTCATCGGCCCTATCGGCTCAATCGGCTCCATCGGCTGACTACATGCCCACGCCTGCCACAAGCGTGCCACACCGTGTACAGCGACTATCGGTGATCTGATAACTGAGAGTCTGGTAGCCCAGGCGGCCAATCAACGTCTCGCCGCAATGATGACAGATAGTGTTCTCTGAAGCCCTTCCGGGCACGTTGCCCACGTAGACGTACCGCAATCCCGCCTCCCGCCCTATATCCCAGGCTCGTTGCAGTGTGCTCACTGGCGTCGGCGGGCAATCACTCATCTTGTACTGAGGATGGAAGCGGCTAACATGCCAGGGCACGTCCACCCCCACCTCGCGGGCCAGGAAGTCAGCCACCCAGCGCAGTTCCTCCTCGCTGTCGTTGAAGCCGGGGATGACCAGCGTGGTCACCTCCAACCAGATGCCCAGCTCCCGCATCCGCGGCAGGTTTTCCAGCACCGGTTCCAGCTTAGCACCGCACAGCTTGTGGTAGAACTCCCCTCGCCCCGCCTTCAGGTCCACGTTGGCCGCGTCCAGCAGCGACGGGCCACCCGGTTCCTGCGGACCCAGTACCTCCAGGAGCTCCGGTGTCATGTAGCCGTTAGTGACGAAGATGTTAGCGATGCCCGCTTCGTGCGCCAGGCGGGCGGTATCTACGGCATATTCAGCGAAGACGGTCGGCTCGGTGTAGGTATAGGCGATGGAGCGGGCCCCCAGCCGTCGGGCGGCGGCGACCAGAGCCTCTGGCGAAGCAGGCTGGCCAAGGATCAGGTGCTCCTCCCGCGGCATCTGGGAGATCTCCCAGTTCTGGCAGAACTGGCAGCGGAGATTGCAGCCTGGCGTGGCAACGGAGAAAGCGGTGCTGCCGGGGTAGAAATGGAAAAGAGGCTTCTTCTCCACGGGGTCGAGATGCTGGGCGATAGTCCGCCCGTAGACCAGCGTGTAGAGCGTGCCCTCGCGGTTCTCCCGTACTTGGCAGATGCCCCGCTTGCCCTCGCCGATGACACAGCGGTGGGCGCAGAGATTGCAGCGCACCTTCTGTTCTTCCAACCGTTCCCAGAGCATCGCTTCCTTGGACTCGGGAACTCTCTGCAATCCCAGGATGCTGTCTAGCTTGGCCATGTCCCCCTCCTCATTGCTAGCTACCTGAGGCCGATCCTGCCCTCAGTATACCACACAAGGCATCTATCGGCCAGTGAGTGACTCCTCTGAAAAAGGGTCATTCAGCCACGGAGACATGTAGCATACATAGTAAAGATAAATATGCAACTCAAAGTTGTTCAGCAGCAAACGCAAGAGACATTGATTACTTGAGTAGGGGCGGGTATCCAGACCCGCCCCTACGAATCCCTATGCCCTCTGTGCCTCAGCGCCGAGTCTGACAGCTCTTTCAGTGGCGTCATGAGTCGGCTGACATGAAAAGATTGTCATCTTCGGAGACGTGGTTCGTCATCCGCCTGTCACATTTCCGTGGCATAATGGCATCTGCTCCCGGGGGAACTTTCGCCCCATGTTTTGACGGAACGTTCGGACTGTGCTATACTGCCATGCTGGAAACTGGCGAGAAGAACTTGAGGTGACGCCGAGGAGCAGAGAAAGGAGAGTTTGTCTGTTGACCCATCAGTCTACAGAAGGGCGGGAATCGAAGAGCTATGGGGCCATCATGCGCCGATGGTTCTGGCTGATACTGCTGTTGGTCGTGGTCACTGTCGCGATGATCTACTACCGCTCCTTCACTGCCCCGCCCGTATACCAGGCTTCGGTTACCTTGCAGGTGATCGCCCAGGAGCCGGAGGAGGTGGCGCTATTCACCCCCATCCGTGGGACCGGAACGGAGGAGCAGATCAGAGCCGTGCGCGGCCAATTCGTCAGCATCTTGCAGAGCACGACCATCGCCTGGCGCACGGTCGGCGAATTGGACCTGAACATTAGCGCTCGCCAGTTGCTGGAAGACATCACTGTGCGACAGGAAGATGAGTTTATCACCGTCATGGCACGGGCCGTGGGGCCACAGGCTGCCGAAGCGCTGGTGTCGACGCACGTGAACCAGGCGCTGGAGTACTACCGGCAGGTGCGTTCCCGGCCGGTGGAAACCGCCGAGCAATTCATCGCCGAACAACTTCAGGACAGCAAGGAGGAACTCGCTGAGGCTGAGAAAGACTTCCTGGAATTCAAGCTAAAGCACAAAATCGGCTCGCTACATAAGGAGATCAGTGCCCTGCAGGACGTTATCCGTGCCCTGAGTCAGAAGCGAGACGAGGCACGGGTGGAGATAGAGCGATCCCTTGCTCTGGCAGCCGAGATGGAGAACGGAGCCGCTGAGGCCCTGAAGCTATCGGAGGAAGCCAAGGCCGAAGCGCAGCAGGCGGAGGAGGTCTTGAAGCGCGCTGAGGAAGCAGAAGCAGAGGCAGAGGCGGAGGCAGGGGCAGAAGCCAAGACAGAAGCCGAGATAGAATCACCGGAAGCTACGGAGACTCCAGAGAACGTCGAGGAAGCTGAAGCTAGAGCAGAGGAGGCGGGGGCCACGGCTGACCACTACCTCGGCGTCGCTTACACATTCGAAACGTCCGCCATCAACTATGCGGCCGCCACCGAGGCTGCCCGCACCGCGGAAGCGGAATACGGCCAGATCATCGCTAATCGAGAGGCGGGGCTGGTCACTCTCATCGGCCTGGGCGCCGAGTATGACACGCTGGAAAACAACCTGCAGCAGGCCCGGGAACGGGTGAGCTTCCTGGCGGGCAAGGCCAACGAGGCGGAGATCAAGAAGAGCCAGGCGCTTGCTGCGGGCTACCTGCAGATCATCGAGCCGGCGCACACGCCGGGCTCCCCAATGCCGTCCAACACCTGGCAGTTGATGGCGTTGGGCGCGGTGGTCAGCCTGATCGTAGGCATGATCTTGGCCTTTCTGCTGGAGATTCTGACAGGCCGGCGCCGCCGGGCCCCGCTTGGGGCGGGGCGGGCCAGGCAGCCCACCGGCGGAGAAGCGGAAGGAAACAAAGAGGATCGACAGAGCGCATGAGCACCCATCGGCTCAATCAGTTCCATTGGCTTCATCGGTTCCATCGGTTCCATCGGCTGAGAGGGAGCACAAGCGAGACAGCGGGTGACACGCAGAGTTCTCCTGATTGACTTCGCACCCAATCCAGGTGGGTCCATCATGAGCCTGTACTGCCTGGTCAAGGGTCTGCGAGGCAGTCCCTACACGCCGCTGGTGCTGTTGGCCTCCGGCAACCCCCATGTGCCCCGTTTCCGCGCTCTTGGGGTGGACGTCTTCACCATGGATGTTCGCCAGGGACAGGGGGACACATACGCTGCCCCGGTGGAGCGAGCGCGAGACAGCACCTTCGCCGATTGGATTCGGCGCACCGGGCCGGCGGCAACAGTCTGGCACAGCGGTGGGTTCTGGCTGCGTTTCTGGCGTCGCATTCTGCCCCAGGCGCGGCAAGTGCGCGATCTGGCCAGAACGCATGAAGTACGACTGATCCATTGCAACGACGCGGTCTCTATCAGTCGGATCGGAATCCTGGCCGCTCGCTTGGCTGGGATCCCGTGCATCTGTCACGTTCGTCGCTTCGACCACCTGGGGCGGTTCGAGCATTGGCTGGCGGATTCTGTAGATCATCTCATCTTCATTTCCGAGGCGATACAGCGCCAGTTTCTGGAGCAAAGAAGGCAGACAGCACGCCAGCGAGTGGTGCACAACGGTCTGAATCTGGGCGACTTCTCTCTCGATCTCGACGGAAAGGCTGTGCGTTGGGAGCTGGGACTGCAATCAGAGAAGCCGGTGGTCGGCATCGTTGGTCGGCTGGTTGAATGGAAGGGACATGAGGTCTTTCTAGGCGCTCTGGCGCGTGCGGCCGAGACGTTCCCGGACGTTCAGGGGCTCGTCGTCGGCGGCCCTGGTGTGAGCAGTCCTTTGTTGCCGCAACAGTTGAAGCGTCTGGCTGCCTCGCTTGGCCTGAGCGAGGCTGTGCGTTTCACTGGCCATCGCCAGGACATCGCTCGTTTGTTGGCTGCGATGGACATCCTGGCCCACACATCCACCGCCCCGGAGCCTTTCGGACGAGTGCTCATCGAGGGCATGGCGATGGCCAGACCGGTGATCGCCAGCGCCGATGGCGGTGTGCCGGAGATCGTCCTCCACGGAGAGACAGGCTTGCTGGTGCCACCAGGAGATGTGGGCGCATTCGCCGAGTCAATGGTCTCGCTGCTGCAGGATCCGCAGCGGGCGGCAGCCCTTGGCCGCGCCGGGCGCCTGCGGGTAGAGGCGCACTTCACCACCGAAAGGTACGTGCGCCAGGTGCAGGAAGTCTACGGAGTAGTGTTGGGTGATCGCTGAGCAAGCGTCAGACACAAAACTGAGACTGAGAAGCACGTTGCTGAAGCTCGGACTGGCGCTGGGCGTGATGGTCTTGGGCTTGGCACTGGGCAGCGCGCTCACCTCCCCTTCCTGGGAGAAGGTCATCACCGCGGTAGCGTGGCTTGCTCAGATGGGCGCTATCCTGTTGAACCCGCTGGGCGGCCTACTGCTTTGGGTGATTGCCTCTCCCTATGCTCCTTTCGTCCACCTGAACCTTTCCCTGGGTGCGGGCATTCCAGACCTGGGTCTGGATCGCATCGCCGCTGGCTTTTTCTGCATTGTGTTGCTGGCCCAGGTGGCCCGGAGAAAGCGCCGGCTTGCCCCCCTCACGAAGCTGGATGGTGCCATCGTGGTCTTCGCTCTCGCTCTGGCTCTCTCCGCCAGGACCGCTCTGCGAGGGTCGTTCACGGCCCTCCAGACCATATTCGATGCCTACCTCGTTCCCCTTTTGATCTACTTCCTGGCGAAGAACCTGGTGTACGACCGCAAGGCGATGCGCTGGGTGCTCGCTGCCCTGAGCCTTATCGCCGGCTATCTTGTGTTTCTGACGGTGTGCGAGCATTTGACTGGAAACGAGCTCTTCGTCGTGTACGGTCGCGTCAGTCGCTACGGCGAGAATCTGAAGCGCATCAACAGCCTGCTGCAAAACCCCGCTTACATTGCTCTGGCTCTAAACATGGTGCTTCCGTTCGTGCTGCGGGCCACGTTCCGCACCCGTGATGCCAGAGAGCGGTGGGGCTATGGGCTGGCAACGGCCGTGCTGCTGGGCACGATCGTCTCCCTCTACAATAGGGCCGGGTGGCTGAGTGCGCTGTTGGTCATCGTCGCTTCTGCCATCTTCTACCCCCGACTGCGACGGGGCTTATGGCTTGTCCTGGTAGTCACTGTCCCGATCCTGGCTCTCTCGTGGAACATCGTGAGCGGCAGTGCGCTCGTCTCCGAGCGGCTGACGTATGAACTCAGCGTTGACTACCGCATGAGAGCCCTGGATGCTGTCCTGCAGTTAGTGTCTCGCCAGCCGCTGTTCGGCATAGGCTTTGGCAGCTTCTCCACGCTGAGTCTAGCAGAGGGCCTGATTGCCAAGTACAATGTCAACTACTGGATTCCCACCACCCACAACAGTTACATGGACGTGCTGGCCTCGGCCGGGCTCAGTGGGCTGCTGCCCTTCCTGGCCATCTTCGCCATCATCGTCTGGGATAGCTGGCGTCTATACCGGCGGGCGCGATATGAGCCGGCTATCGACCGCAGCCTGATCGTGGCTCTCTGGTGCGCGTTCCTGGCCTTCACCGTAACTATGGCAACCTTGGACATCGTCGCAGCACCATTCTGCGGCATGGTCTTCTGGCTGATTGTGGGCGCGGTCTTGGGCTCGCAGAGCTGGCCCACGCTGTGGAGAGAGAAAGCGCAGAGAGGAGTGGAGGCGGCGTGAAAGTAGCCATGCTGGGCCTCTATCCCGCCCGGCCAGACTGGGTCCTGGGCGGTGAAGAGGCAGTGATCGCTATGCTGTCCGGGCAGCTCAGCCACGATCCTCAGCTCGATCTGCACGTGATCACCTTTCGCGGCGGCGCTGGGGGTCAAAGGGTCGAGAACCTGCCCGACGGCCTCCGCTTGGGGCGCGGTGGGCCCACCGTTCACCGGCTGGTGCAGCCACGCTTCGGGCGGCTGACCTGGCATCGGGCGGAGACCCAGCGGTTGCATCGAGCGCTGCGAGCATTGCAGCCAGACCTCGTGCACGCCCATGGCTCGCTGGTCTACACTGCTGCCGCGGTGAACTGTGGCTTGCCCACAGTAGTGACCGTGCATGGCATCATGGCGCGGGAAACCAGAACCTTGCAGATCCAGCGTAAACGACTGGCCCGCGCCTGCGACGCTTGGTTTGAACGCTATGCACTGCGGCGAGTGCAACACCTGATCGCCATTAGCCCATATGTCCTGGAAGCCTACCCGTGGCTGCGGCCGGCGCAGGTGCATCACATAGAGAACCCGGTGGATGACCAGTTCTTCGATGTGGTGCGGGACGAGAAACCCTTGCGCATTCTCTGCCCGCTGAGAGTGATCCCCCGCAAGGGGCTGATGTTCGCACTGCAACCGTTGCCCGAATTGGGAAGGGAATTCGCGGCGCTGCAGTTGCGAATCGCTGGGGAATCGTTGGCCATGCCGCCCTACCTGGAGACCTGTCAATCGTTCATCGCCCGCCAGGGCCTGGCGCAGCACGTCCGCTTCCTGGACAACCTGAGCATGTCCGAGCTAGCGGAGGAATACGCTCGCTGTACGCTGATGCTGCTTCCTTCGATGCAGGAGACCGCACCGGTGGTGATCGGCGAGGCGATGGCCTCTGGCGTGCCCATCGTCGCGACGCGCGTCGGCGGGGTGCCGTACATGGTACAGGATGGGGTGACAGGCTTGCTGGTGGACTACGGGGACGTAGACGGCCTGACAGCGGCACTTCGACGCATGCTGATCGACGCCCCGATGCGCCAAGCCATGGGCCAGCGTGCCCGTTCCGCGGCTGAGCAGCGCTTCCGCCTGGCAGCGGTGGCCGAGCGCACCAAGCAAGTCTACCAGCAGGCAGCAGGAACAGGAAAGTGGGAAGTCAGCGGAGAAGCGGAAAGAGCGGAAAGGTAGGGGGTCATTCCGCTCGTTCCGCTGTTCCGCTGACCATTCAGGCCCTAGCAATGAGGAATAGGGAATGACACAGACGGTGCAGTTCACTGTTCGAGGGCACACTGTTGACGGCACGGAACTCTTCCGGCACGTGTTCGCCGATGACGCGGCCCAACGCTACCACCCGGCTTTCGTCAAGCTCTACTCGGGTCTGACCCGAGCGGAGTTGCTGGTGCGCCACGTCCGCCACCTGCGTTCACTGTTGCAGCGGGCACGTTGCGATGTGACCAATAAGGTCACTCTTGACGTCGGCTGTGGCTACGGCGTATCGGCCCTTCTGTTGGCCCTATTCGGTGCAAGCGAAAGCCACGGCCTGGATTGCCAGACTCGCGCCCTGGAAACGTTCCATAGCATGCTCGATACGCTTCCGCTGCGACTGCCGGTCTATCCCGCCCTGTCGGACGCGGCCAAACTGCCCTACGGCGACGGCACTTTCGATGCCCTGCTGGCCGTAGAGGCGATATCCCATTTCCGGCGGGTGGATGATTTCCTAAGCGAGGCAGCCCGCGTGTTG
This sequence comes from uncultured Anaerolineales bacterium, assembly GCA_965369635.1. Taxonomy (GTDB): domain Bacteria; phylum Chloroflexota; class Anaerolineae; order UBA3071; family UBA3071; genus UBA3071. Next base: position 11,395 of record CBDURC010000085.1, read on the forward strand.
CGGCCGGGGGGCGTGCTTCTCATTTCTGACGCCAACAACGAGGCTAACTGGGCGCGGGCCTGGCGCACTCGGCGCATCTGGAGTGCTTTCGAGAATGGGCCGTCCACGGACAACTGCTATGGCCACAAGATAACCCAGCCTTTCGTGCAACAGCGGCGGGAGATCATCGCCCAAGCCTCCCCCGGTCTGAGTGAAGATGAGTTGGACTTCCTGAGCAAAGGCACGTCGGGACTGTGGAAGCCAGAGATAATGGCCGCCGTCCGGCGCTACGCGGAGACGCGGGAACGCCCGCAGCATGTCTATCGCCGGGGCACTTGTCCCCTCGATCCCACCATCGGCCACTACGGCGAGTTCCTGTTCCAGCCACTGGCGCTCGGGCGTCGCATCGAGAAGCATGGCTTTCGGGCCCGGGTTACCTCGCACTTCGGCGGGGCGCGAGGCGGCACGGTGGAGAAGTTGAACCGCATCCTGGGCTGGCAGCCGCTGACGCCGCTGAGCATCCGAGTCGCCCGCGCCTTCATCATCGTCGCCCGCCGCCTGTAGCGCCGACCGAGAAGTCAGCGGAGAAGCGG
>CBDURC010000086.1:0-11900 GCA_965369635.1 uncultured Anaerolineales bacterium
GGACACGCCCACCGCCACGCCGCGGCCGACGGACACGCCCACCATCACGCCCACGTCCACGGCGCTCCCAACGGACACGCCCACCGCCACGCCGCGGCCGACGGACACGCCCACCATCACGCCCACGGCGACGGCCACACCGACTCCGGTTACGGTGGACCTACAGAATACCTGGGGCGGCTATCAGGGCGCCAGCGACACCTACATCAGCATCTGGTCGCCCGGAGCCAACTTCGGCGAGGAGCTGCAATTCACGGTGCGCGCCCAGGGCGTGATGCGCGGCCTGCTGCGTTTCGATCTGAGCACCCTGCCAGCTGACGCGCTGGTGCACGAGTCCAGGCTCTATGTCTACATGGGATCTCGCTCGAACGAAAACCCTCTGACGATGCAAGTCTACCAGATGCTGCGGCCGTGGGTCGAGAGCGAGGCTACCTGGTGGCTTGCACGTTCAGGCGAGAACTGGGCAGAGCCAGGTGGCAGTGCGGGAGGGAGTGATCGCGCGGCGGAGCCCCTGGCGGAGGTCCAGGCCAACGTACCGCAGAGATGGCTTGGCATCGATCTGACGCCGCTGGTCCAGCTATGGGTCGACGACCCGGCGACGAATCGGGGTGTCCAACTGTTGGGAGCGGACGGCCGCTCAGTGGGGGTGCTCTTCTCCTCCAGCGAGTACAATCTTCAGTGGCTCCGGCCCCGGCTGGTCGTCACCTATGGCCTTCGCCCGCCCACGCCAACGGCCACGCCGCTCCCTACCGGCACGCCGACGGCCACGCCGCTTCCAACAGAGACGCTCACCGCCACGCCGTGACCGACGGACACGCCCACCGCTACGTTCACCGCCACAGCAACGAGGACGCTCACGTCGACTCCGACCGACACACCCACCGTCACGTCCACGCCAACGGTCACACCAACGGCTACGGCCACACCTACTCCGGCCACAGTGGATCTACAGAATACCTGGGGCGGCTATCAGGGCGCCAGCGACACCTGCATCAGCATCTGGTCGCCCGGAGCCCACCTCGGCGAGGAGCTGCAACTGACGGTGCGCGCCCAGGGTGTGATGCGCGGCCTGCTGCGTTTCGCTCTGAGCACCCTGCCAGCTGACGCGCTGGTGTACGACGCAAGGCTTCATCCATAAGTAGGGGCTCGATCAAACGAGACCCCCCTGAAGATGCAGGTCTACGAGATGCTCCGGTCCTGAGACGAGAATGAGGCCGCATGGTGGGTGGCGCGAACGGGTGAGAACTGAGGAGAGCCAGGCGGGAGCGCAGCCGGCGTACATGGCGGCGCGCGATGCGGTCCGAGCCCGCTGGCACTTGCCCTACTGGTATCTCCACCGGATCGTGGGTGGGCTGATCCGCTTGTCCCGCGCCTTGCCTCGGGTCCGGCAAGCCGATCGCGGGGCACGCTGAACCATGGTCGGCCGCCCTCCTGCGGCAGGGCGTTGCTGGCAACGAACTGTACATCAGCGCTGCGCACCAGACAAGCCGAGAGTTGCCCTTGCGACCCAAGCACAGTGCTCCCGCTTGCCTCTATGCAGCCTCTTGTTGGGGAATCGATTGACCCGACAAGGTGGAGACGCCACACAGGGAGCCGAGGGACGAACTACCTGGGCTGCCCTAGCGGCTCAGCGCATCTGTTGTACGACAGCTCCTGCTAGTCGACCAGCGGCACCTCGACGTGGATGTCGATGCGGTCCAACAGAGCTCGGATGCCTTGCCGCACCAGATGGTGATCCTCGGCGACGATGACGCGAATCATTGCCTCTCCCTCCCCCGGCGTCCCGCTCAGCCGCTCAGCGCATCCTTTGACCCTGCCCGCTTCGACATGAGATACACACGTCTATTTACTATGGCATGAATTGAAGTGCTTGTCTATGGGTAGTTGCCCCCACTTTGGGGAAAAACGACCCCCATTTCTGGGGTTTGGGCTACGTAGTCTGGACTACGTAGTGAGCAGTATCAGAGCATGGCTACTCATCGAGGAAAACCAGCCGGTGTTTGGTCGCCGTGCGCACCAGCCCGGGCAGGTCATACACGTTGAGCTTGGCCATCAGATTGGAGCGGTGCTTTTCGACAGTTCGCATTTTTCTAGCCAGCAAACAAAGCGGACGTTTGCGTTGGTTGTCCTCCTGGTGTATGATGATCACAAAGCTGGGGCGACCTGGTCACACGCCCCGCTCCTCGCCCCTCGGCAGAGATCGTCGGTCAACCTGAACGCGTGAACACGTCGCGTTCAACGGGAGATCGGCGGCGACCGGGGGGATAGGGACGAAGTCGGGCCTGCTCCCGGGCGGCCAAAACCCAACGGGCTTTCCCCCCAACGGGTACTCGCGTGGCGGGCTACAGGGGGGCCTGTCCGTGCGTGCAGGCAAGCACAGACAGGCGCAAAGTGCTATGCTGGCTGTGACTATGGCAGTTGTCTGAATACAACGAATCCCCGCCAGGGGATCAGCACAGCAGCAGCTACTGAGTTTGCCTGTTGCCCATTGGTATGGCATAATAGGGCACGTGCTCGTTATACTAATCGGCGCGTGCCTTATTTCGTCACGAGGAGGAGAGCTATGTTCGTGGATCGTCAGGCCGAACTGGCCTTCCTGAATGCCATGTTGGGGCGGAAACGCCCCTCTGTGGCTCAACTCATCTTGCTCTTCGGCCGCCGTCGCGTGGGAAAGACCGTTCTCCTACGCCGTTGGGCCGAAGACTCCGGCCTGCCTTACACCTATTGGGCTGCCGATAAAGAACCCTCCGCTCTGCAACGGCGCAAACTCTTCGCCCGCGTCCTGGGTCTCGAACCAGCTCGTGCCGCCACATTCGAGACTTGGGCCGACTGCTGGCAAGCTATTGTCGCCGCGCTGGGTAACCGCCACCACATTCTCATCCTGGATGAATTCACCTATGCTGCCGAGTCCGATCGAGCCATGTTATCCTCGCTCCAGCACACTTGGGACCAGCACTTCAAGAACTCCCAATTGGTCATCGTGCTCTGTGGATCTCATGTCCATGCTATGGAAACGCTACAGACCCGGCAATCTCCTCTGTTCGGGCGCTTGACCGGACAATGGCACCTGCGGCCCCTTCGCTTCGCCTGCCTGCGTGAGTTCCTGTCCAGTTGGTCTGCCGAGGAGCGGGTGGCCGCTTATGCGGTAGTGGGCGGCGTGCCGGCCTATCTGGAGTGGCTCGATCCGGCCCGTTCTCTCAGCGATAACATCCAGAAGGTGATCCTGGCTCCAGGGAGCATGTTCATCGCCGAGCCGACCTTCCTGCTCTATGATGAGGTGCGCGACCCTCGCACCCACCTGGCGGTCCTCCAGGCCATCGGCGCCGGCCACCATACCCTGTCCCAGATCGCCAACGGTGCCCTGGTGGGGCGAACTCATCTGTCAGCCTACCTGGCCCGCCTCCGGGAATTGCGCTTGGTTGAGCGGCGACTGCCGGCGACCATCCCGCCTGCCCAGCGGCGACGTTCCCGGCGTGGGCGCTATCATCTCAGCGATCCTTATTTTCGTTTCTACTTTCGCTTCATCGCCCCCAACCGCGATGAGTTGACCTACCGGCCCGAGCGGGTTTTGCCGCTCATCCGGGAAGGGTTGAGGTCTTTCGTGGGGCAGACGGCCTTCGAGGAACTGAGCCGACAGTGGGTCATTGAGCAGGGCAGAGCGGGCAGACTACCCTTCGAGCCAGAGGAGGTCGGCAGCCATTGGAGTCGGCAGGTTCAAGTGGATGTGGTCGGCGTCAGTTGGCGGGAGCAGGCCATCCTACTGGGGGAGTGCAAGTGGGGGGTAGACGTGGTTAGGCGGGATGTGATCCGCGAGCTGATCGAGGGAAAGTCACCCAAGACGCTGCAGGATATCTCCGGTGCTGGCGACGGATGGGTGGTCCACTATGCCTTCTTTGCTCGCGCTGGCTTCACCGATGCTGCTCGTTCCCTCGCTGAGGCCCATGGCGCACTGCTGGTGGATTTGGACAGACTGGATAGAGATCTGCGTGCGGCAAGCGGATGAAAGCTATACCAGCTCTATGGCTCTGTGCAGAGGATCATCGCCAAGTACGCACGTCTGGCCAACCTGGAGGATGTGTCTCCCCACCCACTGAGGCACGGTTTTGGCAAGAATCTGGTCAACGCCGGGGTCACGCTGGAGAAGGTGGGCATGCTCATGGGGCATGAGAGCCTGGACACCGCCCGCATTTACATCGTGCCCAGCGCGAACGACCTGGCCAATGCCGTGGAGAGGCTGGCAGGGTGAGCGTCCCTCGCTATTGCTGCCACAACCGGCTATACAGAGCGGCGGGCTCCCCGCACGGGATCTTCTGTGACCCTGTGCGGAGCGAGGACGGCAGGTGCATTGTCTCCCGAGACAAGCAGATCGTCATCTTCGGGGACAGAACAACGGCGGCGGTCATCCGCCGCTGCCTACGCCTGCAGTCCAAGTGCCCTCAGCACCGCAAAAGTTCCTAGCCCAATTTGCCAAACCAGCATAAATGTGCTATAAGGTACTGTGAGGACAATCCGATGATGCAGCGATTCTGGTCACACCAATCCAGTAGCAAAGAAGCCACAGACGCGGGTAGCCCGCGCCTGTGCTCGCGCCTGCATTGGCTTTACACTCCAGGAGGTGAGACCTCTTAGTTAGGTGTCCCTATTCGTGTTTCGGGAGCGTGAGGCCAGGACAGGCTTCACGCTCTTTTGATTCCTGGGGCCATAGCTCTGACGGGAGAGCAACTGCTTTGCACGCAGGAGGTTGTGAGTTCAAACCTCACTGGCTCCACTGGCCGGCCGAGGTAGCTCAACGGACAAGAGCAGCGGCTTTGTAACCCGCAGGTTGGGGGTTCAAGTCCCCCTCTCTGCTCCTGACACGCCCCCGTAGCTCAACGGACAAGAGCGAGGGCCTTCGAAGCCCGAGGTTGCACGTTCAAGTCGTGCCGGGGGTGCCACGGGTCGTTAGCTCAACTGGCAGAGCGCCGGGCTTTTAACCCGGAGGCTGGGGGTTCGATGCCCTCACGGCCCACTGCACCAGCGTGACGAGATTGGAAGCTGGAGGTTGGAAAGTGGAAAATGGTTCGAGCCCCGCCAGGGGTTCTGCTGCGGATCGCAGCGACGAAACGACGGGATGTAGCGCAGCCTGGCTAGCGCACGCGGCCTGGGACCGCGGGGCCGGGGGTTCAAATCCCTCCATCCCGACTGGCTCTCGCCAGAAGTGTTGCACATGTAACACCCATGCAACACGAATGCAACACACATGCAACACATGCAGCAATGCGGGGTGGAGAAACGGCATCTCGCCAGCCTCATAAGCTGGAGATTGCGGGTTCAAGTCCCGTCCCCGCTACTCACGGACAGGCTGGGCATGGGTGAGCCCAGGGGCCTGTAAAGCCCCCGCCTCTGGCTGTGTAGGTTCAACCCCTACCCTGTCCACTCGTGCCGCCGTAGCTCAGTTGGTAGAGCAGCGGTCTCTTGAATCGAAGGCCCCAGGTTCGATCCCTCGCGGCGGCACCTGCGGCGCATTCGTCTAGCGGTTCAGGACATCTCGTTCTCAGCGAGGAGATCGTCGGTTCGATCCCGACATGCGCCACCTGCACTACTGGGGGATCGTTCAATCGGCAGGACGGCAGGTTCTGACCCTGCAAATCGAGGTTCAAGCCCTCGCCCCCCAGCCTGCACGGAGCGATGCGCCGAACTGGTAAGGCAGCAGATTGCTACTCTGCCGGGGTCCAACGATCCCTTGGAGGTTCAAGTCCTCCTCGCTCCGCCAAACTGGTCAGATGGTCGGATAGTCGTTTGGTCAGATGACCAAGAAAACCGTAGGACCGTGTGGAGATGGCCCGGTAGGTCGAGGGGCTCGCTTGGAGAGCGAGTAACGCCGTGAGGCGTCGGACGTTCGAATCGTCCCATCTCCGCCTGAGCTTGGAGGTACTATGTACTACTTCACTGGGGACGAACACTTTGGGCACCAGAACATAATCAAGTATTGCAGCCGTCCCTTCTCCTCTGTGGAGGTGATGGACGCTGTCATCATTGCCAATCACAACGCCGCTGTGTCCTCCGGTGATGTCGTTGTCCACGTGGGCGATTTCACGCTGAAGCGCGGGGGCAAAGCACAAGAGTACATGGCCCGATTGAACGGGCAACACATCTTTCTGCGGGGCAGTCACGACTACTGGCTGCCAGAAGACGCCCCCCAGATCATAGAGATGGAGATTGGCGGTCAATTGGTGGTAGCGTGTCATTATGCCATGCGCGTGTGGCCAAAATCGCACTACAACAGTTGGCAGGTCTATGGTCACTCACACGGTCGTCTACCGCCCATTGGCAAGCAGTGGGACGTCGGGGTGGATGCGAACGCGTTTCGCCCGCTACCCTTTGATGAGCTTGCTGCAATAATGTCGGGGCTACCAGACAACCCTAATCTCGTAAGACGTCGTCGCTGATAACTACGGAGGTGGTCCGGCTGGTCGAGGGGCCTGTTTCGAGAACAGGTAGCACTGCAGAGTGTCGCGGGTTCGAGTCCTGCCGCCTCCGCCTCGAACTGTGCACAAGACTGTGCATAAACTAGCATACTTGTTCATGCCATAATGGGAGATTCGGCACGGAAGTGGCCCGGTTGGTCCAGGAGCCTGTCTTGAAAACAGGTGCGCCGCAAGGCGTCGCAGGTTCAACTCCTGCCGCTTCCGCCAGGAATGTCAGCGTTGGTCTATCAACAGCCACCCTCCGATCCATCCGAAGGCGCTGGCGAAGAGCCAGGGGAACGTCCAGGGATGGGGGAACTCCGTTTCGGTCGGTGAGGGCGGGGGGTCTGCCCCGACGCGGAGCATTCCGTTACGGGTCGGGTGCTGGGCACGGGGAGCACTCCAAACGCTCCCTTGCGAGGTTCGATCCCTCGACGACCTGCCTCAAGGCCACGTGGCCGAGCGGCAAAGGCGGCCGCCTGCAAAGCGGTTCTTCGTCGGTTCGAATCCGACCGTGGCCTTTGTCATGCGGGTGTAGTTCAGTGGTAGAATGCCTCTGTGCCAAGGAGGAGGTCACGGGTTCGAGTCCCGTTGCCCGCTCTGTGCTGAGGTAGCTCAGCCGGTAGAGCGCCGGTCTGAAGCACCGGGCGTCCCCAGTTCAAGTCTGGGCCTCAGCACCTGCGGCGGTATCGTCCAATGGCCCAGGATGCCGGGCTTTCAACCCGGCGATGGGAGCTCGATCCTCCCTGCCGCCATATCTGTTGCCCGATAGCTCAACTGGCAGAGCGGCGCGCTGTTAACGCGATGGCTGGAGGTTCAAGCCCTCCTCGGGCAGCCTTCAGGACGGGGATCGTTCAATCCCTAGGACGGGAGCCTTTGAAGCTCCTCATCGAGGTTCGAATCCTCGCCCCCGAGCCAAACCTTCAGGAATCCGACTAGCAGAAGTCTCTGTTAGTCGGATTCCTGATTCCAACGGCTGAACTCTTGCCTACGGCGAGAAGGCAAGCTGCGTCCTCACACCCTTCCGCTCTTTCCGCTTCTCCGCTGACAAGGACGCCCACATGGGGCTATGCAACGCCCCTACGACCGCGCCCCCTGCAGCTCTTGTTGGAACTGGGTGGTGTACAGCTCCGCATAGAGTCCCTCTTGGGCCAGGAGCTGGACGTGGCTGCCCTGCTCCACCAGCCGCCCATCGTCCAATACCAGGATCTTGTCCGCGGCAAGGATGGTGGACAGCCGGTGGGCAATGACCAGGCTGGTCCGCCCCTCAAACAGCGGGGCCAGCGCCGCCTGGATCAGGGCCTCGCTGCTGGAATCCAGGTGCGACGTGGCCTCGTCCAGAATCAGGATACGGGGATCCTTGAGGATGACACGGGCGATGGCCAGCCGCTGCTTCTCGCCGCCGCTGAGCCGGTAGCCCCGCTCACCAGTGAGGGTGTCGTAGCCCTCGGGCAGGCCGGCGATCAGGTCGTGGATGTGGGCCGCGCGGCAGGCCGCTTCCAGTTCCTCCTGCGTGGCATCGGGCCGAGCGTAAAGCAGGTTGGCCCGCACCGTGTCGTGGAAGAGGTAAGTCTCCTGGGTGACGACACCGATCTGCTGCGCCAGGGACTCGAGCTGCACATCGCGCAGGTCGCGTCCATCGAGCGTGATCCGCCCCTCGGTGGGGTCGTACAGCCGCGGCAGCAGATAGGTGACCGTGGTCTTGCCCGCGCCGCTGGGCCCCACCAGGGCCACCAACTGCCCCGGCTCCATCTCAAAGGAGAGGTGGTGCAGCGCCCAGGGTCGGCTGGCCACGGGTGCGAGCGTCTCCTCCGAAGCATCCCTGTTCCGACCGCGCTTCCGGGGCCTCTGATCCTCCACCTCATCGCTGCGGCCGGGCTGGTAGAGGAAGGAGACATCCTCGAAGCACACCTGCCCGGCGACCTCCTCCAACTCCACGGCGCCAGGCCGGTCCCGGATCTCCACCGGCAGGTCCAGGTACTCAAACACCCGCTCGAAGCTGACCATGGAGGTGGCAAACGCCACCTGCACGTTGGACAGCGCCGAGATGGGGCCGAACAGCCGCGTGAGATAGGCCGCGAAGGCCACGATGGTGCCCACGGTGAGGGCCTCGCCCAGCACCAGGTGGCCGCCCACCCAGTAGATCAGCGCCGTGCCCACCGCGCTGGCCACACGTAGCCCCAGGAAGAACCAGCGCCCCACCAATGCCCGGCGCACGCCGATGTCGCGCACCTTGCGGTTGGTGTCCCGAAAGCGCTCCACCTCCTGCCGTTGCCGGCCGAAGGTCTTGACCAACAGCGCGCCGTTGATGCTCAGCGTCTCGCTGATGATGCTGCTCATGTCGGCGCGGTACTCCATGGACTGCCTCCGGATGGTGCGCAGCAAACGGCCCACCCTTCGCGTCGGCAACAGGAACAGCGGCAGCACCACCACCGCCAGCAGCGCCAGTCGCCACTCGATGGACACCATCACCACCAGCGTCGATACCAGCGTGACAACGTTGGTCACGATGTTGGGCAGCGTGCTGGTGACGGCACTCTGGGCGCCGACGACGTCGTTGTTCAGCCGGGAGAGGATCTCGCCCGACTTGGTGTGGGTGAAGAAGCGCAAGGACAAACGCTGCACATGGGTGTACAGTTGCTGGCGGAGGTCGAAGATGACTCCCTCACCCATCCGGGCGCTGAGGTAGCGCTGGGCCACGCCGATGAGGCCGCTGAGCAGCGGGATGCCGATCATGCCCAGCGCCAGCAGGTTGAGCCGGGCCAGGTCACGTCCGGGCAGGACGGTGTCGATCAGTTCGCGATACAGCAACGGCGGCACCAACCCCACCAGCGAGTCGGCGATGATGACCACCAGCATCAGCGACAGCGTGCCCACGTAGGGCCGGGCGTAGCCCAGCACGCGGCCCAGCAGCCGCCGGTCGACCTGCGGACGGGCCTGCGACTCGTCGTAGCGCAGGTAGCTCCCCCACCCTCCTCCACGATGCATGTCTTTACGCCTCCACACGTGTTTGTCTGGACGCTATAGGCCTTGGAGATCCTCCAGATCTCGCGTACGGGCGGGTCTGAGACCCGCCCCTACATCCGAGACCCACCAGTACAATCGTCGAAGGCCGCCAGGTAGTCACCGAGCCACCCGCTGGCCACGGCCGCGTGATCCGCAAAGAGCCCGCGGAGCCCTGCTTCCTTGCCCAGAAGATCACCCCCCACGGATACTGCCCGCCCGTGAATGCCTACGTTGGCGGTCCAGGCAACAGGATGCATCCAGACCACGAGGTATTGCCACAGCAATAACGTCTGGACCACGACCTCCGGCAGGTCCTGGCAGGGCTCCTCCTGATCCGCGGCACTTGCCAGCAGACCCACCAGCCGGGCTGCCTTGTCCTCCAGTGCCTTGAAGCGGCCATATGAGGGCCTCTCGCTATCTCCCCTGCACATCGATAATGTAGACAGTACGTCAGCACAGCGAGCCATCCAACGAAGCTCGGGCAGACCGAAGCCGCTTGGCTCACACCAGACGGCTTGCCAAGCTGTATGTCGTGGGTTCGAGTCCCATCACCCGCTCCTTCTGACTGATAGCGAGTAGTCGATCTGCTCATGGCCAGTCTGGAACGCGGCGGTGAGCTGTCTGCTGGGGCGAAAGCGACTGAAGTCGCTACTACGAACCACGCATCCCGTGGTTCGTCGCTGATCATGCCCTGGATGTAGGGCACTCCAGGATTATATCAGAATCCTCGAGAAAGCGGAAAAGGGGATTCCAGCCGAAATCGGCGCTGCCCCACGCGAGGTGCACGTGGCTTTGACCATCCCATCGGCCTGTGATAGAATGCGGCGGTTCAGCCAGCCGCTGCACAAACGACAACGTCAAGGAGACACGGATGACGAACGATGACCGATACGCGATGGCCGACGCCGTGCGGGCGGCCTACCGCGCCGGCGAGGATGACGAGACGATGGAGCCTATCGTGCTGGTGGATGGTGCCGGCCAGCCTGTAGGTCGTATCCAAGACGGCGACTACGTTATCTTCTACGACCTGCGCGGCGAGCGCGAGGTCGAGTTGACGCAAAGCTTCACCGACGCGAACTTCGACAAGTTCCCCCGCCGGGACATGCGGGTGCACTTCGCTACCATGATCGAGTACGACAAGACCCTTGACGTGCAAGTCGCCTTCCCGCCCGCGGGCGAGATCAGGGACACGTTGAGCGAAACGGTTAGCGCACACGGACTGCGCCAGGTCAAGATCGCCGAATCGGAGAAGTCCATCCACATCACCTTCTTCCTCAATGGCAAGCGCAAGGAGCCCTTCCCGGGCGAGACGCGGGTGGTTATCCCCTCGCCCCACGTGATGGACTACACCCAGGTGCCAGAGATGAGCGCTGCGGCGGTGGCTCAGGCCACTATCGAGGCGCTGCAAAACAAGCGCAACGACCTCATCGTGATCAACTTCGCCAACGTGGATGTGGTGGGCCATTCTGAGGACAGTGAGGCCATCAAGCGGGCGGTGGCGACGGTGGATTACCACATCGGCGAGGTGGTGGACGCGGCGCGGCAAGTGGGCGTCGCCGTGCTCATCGTCGCCGATCACGGCACGGTGGAGAAATGGCTTTACCCCGACGGGGCCATAGACACCGGCCACACCAACAGCCCCGTGCCCTGCGTTCTTGTGGCTCCCGATCTGCCGGACGTGACGCTGCGGGATGGCGGTGCACTGACAGACGTCGCCCCTACCATTCTGGAACTTCTGGGGCTACAGCAGCCCGACGTGATGACCGGGGCCAGCCTGCTGGTGGGGGACGGGCCGCGCCGCCGACGGCGCGTGCTGCTGCTCATCGCCGACGGCTGGGGCCAGCGGGATGATCTGTACGGCAATCTCATAGCCGCAGCGGACACGCCGGTGATGGACCGCTTGCAGACGACTTCTCCGGCCACGCGGCTGGCGGCCTCCGGCGAACCAGTGGGCATGCCCGCAGGCTCGGTGGGCAACTCCGAGGTGGGGCATCTGCACATGGGCGCTGGACACTGCATCTACTCTGACCGGGTACGGGTCAACCGCGCCATCGAGGATGGCTCCTTCTTCGAGAATGAGCCCTTTCTGTGGGCCGCACACGGCGCCAAGAGGGATGGCAGGCGGCTGCACCTCCTGGGCATCATCTCCTTCTATAGCTCGCACGGTTCGGTGGAGCATCTCAAGGCGCTGTTGCGGCTGGCCAGGCGGAAGGATGTGCCCGAGGTGTACGTGCACGGCATGCTGGGGCGGCGGGGCGAACGTCCGGAAAGCGGCGCTATCTACATCGAGGAGATCGAGCAGGAGATGCAGCGACTGGCCCTGGGCCAGTTCGTGTCTATCATCGGTCGCTTCTGGTCACTGGACCGCGAGGAGAACTGGGATCGCATCGAGAAGAGCTACCGCTGGCTGGTGTACGGCGAAGGGCAACACGTCCCGGCATAGTCTGC
>CBDURC010000087.1:0-11846 GCA_965369635.1 uncultured Anaerolineales bacterium
TATGGAACTCAAGCCAGGAATGAGAGACCTGGCTGCACAGGTCGCCGAGCGGCGCGCAGCCAACGTGCCGTCGGTGAGACAGATGGCACTGAAGACCTTTCACGTCCTCTTTGAGAAGGATCCCGAGCAGGCGTCGCAGTACATCTCGCGTGAGGACTATCTGAGTATCAGGCAAGATCCCGCAGCTCCCGATGAGCTATTGGTGGATGCGTTATACCGGCTACTGGCTGAGCGGCGCCAGGAGCCGTTCATCCTTTTCCTGGGCGCCGGATGTGCCCGGGCAGCCAAGGTGCCGTCGGTGAGACAGATGGCACTGAAGACCTTTCACGATCTCTTTGAGAAGGATCCCGAGCACGCGTCGCAGTACATCTCGCGTGATGACTATCTGAGTATCAGGCAAGATCAGGCAGCTCCCGATGAGCTATTGGTGGATGCGTTCTACCGGCGACTGGCCGGCACGTCCCCCATGTCTCGCTACACCCTTCTGGAGCCTTTCTACGCCGACCTGCCGATCCCTCGCTTCTATCAGGACATCGTCCGTCTGGCCCGCGATGGCTACTTTCGCCATTTCCTGACCACCAGCACCGATCGACTGTTGGAGGAGGCCTTCCGCGGCCTCGGTCTCTTCAAGGGCCGGGACTACACGGTCATCAACATGGGGGCGTACGGCGCGGATCGCCAATCCCTCCCGGAGGATCGCTTTCTCCAGGACACCATTACCATCGTCAAGCTGCACGGCGATCTCGCTGGCATGGCCATGGCCATTAGTCCGGAAGAGATCCAGGACATGCTCCAGCCGCAGCGCCGCTTTGTCAAGGCTGAGCTCACCGGCGATGTGATCATGGTCGGCTATGAGTTTGAGAGCGAGCCGATCAACAGGTGGCTGGGCTGGACCAGAGGAGAGCTGTGGTGGGTGAGTCCGGACCCTCCCGACGTGGACCGCATCGAGAGCATCGCCAAGCGAGCAGTGAGGCTCATTGACGGCCGGGTGGCGCATCCCAATCTCTTCTTCAGCAGCCTGTCGACGCTGATCGAGTACCCGCCTCTGCCCGACGGACTGCAGCCTCTCAGCAGGGGCAAGCGGACAATCCCGGGATTGCGCTTCGATACCGAGGATTTGGCTCGCAGTGAAGAACTGTCAGAAGAGGATGTGTTCGAGGTCCAGATGTTGAGACGGCAGCTCGGCAGTAGCGAGGCAACGGTGCAGCAACTGCAGAAACGGGCGGATGTCGGAACAGCCCGAGATCGGACGCAATTGCAGTACGAGCAGCGTGAGATCGCCCAACTGGAGGACAAACTCCGGGGGCTGGTGGCGCCGAAGGACCGGATCATCGAGCTGATGCGCCAGATCCATGACGCAACGGAGGAAGCCGAGGAGGATCCAGCCATCGTAGCCTATCTGGGAGCGCAGGTGCACGTGGTGGAGAGCGAATACGCCAAGAGCCAGCCCAATCAGAAGCTGATCGGCGCGGCCATCGGAGCTGTCGGATTGCTAGCAGATCGCCTGGACACCTCCATCGTCAGCCTGAGATTTGCAGACGAACTCAAGGCACTAGCGCCCAGCGTGGCGAAGGGGGGGGCGTGGCGATGACAGAATCCATCACGCTCATGGTGGTTCATTCCGGGGAGGCCGGCTACCAGATGCCGCAGTTTCTGCTCGAACGAGACGGCGTCTGGTTTCAGATCGAGAATAGGAGAGATGAATCGCTGTCCTCGCTCAGAAAGAAGGTGAGTGACGAGCTGAGAAAGCGATCACAGCCTCACCAGTTCAGTTTCATGAAGCTGAGGGCCATATGCTACAACCTCCTGTACAATTGGCTTCTGCCGAGCCAGTTGCGGGATCACCTTCACGACGTCCTCAATGATTCCGCGGAGGGTGATCCGCCTCTCTTGCGAATCCACTCCTATCCAGGCCTTGACTGGATACCGTGGGAGATGATAAGGGACAAGGAAAAGAACGCTTTTCTGGGCTGTCAGTTCCAGATTGCTCGGCTGCCAATCGGGCCCTTGCCTACAAAGAACCCAACCAGCCAAGCCGGCGTTCCGAGGCCAGTGCAGACCGTCTACAACCTCCTAGGCGAGGGGATTCTAGCTGAGCCGGCTGACAAGACTGCCTGGGCGGCGACCTTCTCCGGATTGGGCCTTCCGGCTGGGGCAGAGAAGGGGTGGCCGGACGGCGGGGCGGCGCTGACCGTGGACTCCCTGCTAGAGATCACCGGCGCCGACATCATGCACTTCACCTGCCACGCCAAGTCCACGCTGGACACCGAGACCGGCACCGAGGAGGTTAACTGGGTACTAGGCGACAATGCTGAGGTCCGCCCCATAGATTTCACAGAGCTCAGCGGCGAGATCTACATGCAGCGCCCTCTTATCTTCGGCAACGCCTGCGCGTCGGCCGGCTCCGTCGGAGCCGATTCCTCGCGCGACTGGGGGATCGTGCACGGTTTTCCCCAGCTTGCCACTCAAATGGGTGCTGTGGCGTACGTTGGCACCTTCGCTCGGGTCAACGAGGATCTGGCCGTGGAGTTCGCCGCGCGCTTCTACAAGTGCCTGCTTAAGCAGAACATGCCCATCGCCAAAGCACTGTGGCAGGTCAAGGCCGACTACCAAGCGGAGCAGGTGGCACTGCCGGCCAGCCAAAGGGATCCGTCGTGGCTGTTCTACTGTCTGTACGGAGATCCGCTCACCACGTTCACGGTGTAGCAGCAGAATGCAGGACCGCACGTAGCTTTCCGCAAGGCGCCCGCGGTCCGCACACAAGCAACGAAAGGAGATAGGCCGATGCCTGAAGCGAAAAGCCTGGAAGAACTGCGTGAGGAAGAGTACCGCCTGCGGCTCGAAGTCAACGATCTGCGCCGGGCCGAGGCAGCGAGCAGTGGAGCCGAGGCTGCTCAACTGCTCGCCAATCTGGAAACAGCCGAGAAGGCCTTGCTGGCGGCCGAGGCGGCGCGCGCTGCGGCCGAGGAACAGGCCGGCCTGCGTGGCCTCGTAGTCGACACAGCCCTCCCCAAGTCCGGCCAGTTGGGTGCGCAGACCACGGGACTCGATGCCAGAGTGCAACTGCGCCTGGAGCATGTGCCCACAGCCATCTACCACCTCTTCACCGCCGAGGAGACGCCGCTGGTGTCGTGCCGGGTCAGGAACACCTCGGGCAAGATTCGGCGCCTGCGCGTCAGCTCCTTCATGGAGCGCTATTCGGCCCGTGCCGTCGACACCGTGGAACTGGACGCGGGTGACGTGCACGAGTTTGACCAACTGCCGGCGCTGTTCCTGGACAGAGTCAAGGATCTGACCGAGGTGACTCGAGCTGCTCTCAACATCCTGGTCGAGGACCTGGATGGCGCGGTGGAGCTGCACAAGACGGTGCCCATTTGGCTGCTGGCGCGCACAACGGCGCCTCTGCGGACCAGAGACCCGGCCACAGGCCAGTGGAAGAGCATGTACCGCTACTTCGGCGCCTTTGTGACGCCGAATCAGCCTGCGCTCATGAGCTTCCTGAGGACGGCCGCCGAGCGCCATCCCGACAAAGCATTCGTCGGCTATCAGGGGAACCCGACCAAGGTAGAGCCTCAGGTGAGGGCGCTCTTCGAGGCGCTGAAGCAGGACGCCAACATCATCTACGTGAACTCGATCCTGGACATGCACCCCAGCCAGACCGCGTCGGCCCAGAGGGTGCGGCTGCCGCGCGAGAGCCTGGTCGATCGCCAGGCCAATTGCATTGACGGCACCGTGCTCTTCGCCTCGCTGTTGGAAGGGGTTTCTCTGAGTCCGGCGCTCGTGATCATCCCCGGGCATGCCTTCGTCGCCTGGGAGACCTGGAAGAGCAGCGGCCAGTGGAAGTACCTGGAGACGACCCGGATCGGCACCCATTCCTTCGAGGAAGCGTGTGCCCGGGGTGAATACCACGCCCAGCAGCACGCCCTTGACAAGACGCTGCTGCCCGTGCGGCAGTTGCGATCCCGCTACGGAATCATGCCCATGGAGTAGCGAGCGCTCGCCGCAGACTCATCTGCCGCGCTGGGCGCGAGTCACCTGACTCCGCGGCTCGCCTGTATTCCGGGCTGCCGATGTCTGTGTGTCGATCGCTGACGGACGGGAGTGAAGGCCAAGAAGACGATCTGGCATGGGCCGAAGGCGCACTGGCCTCAAGAGCCTGTGCTGAGCGGGATGGAAGTACCGGTGCTGGGCGGGCCGACACGCGCAGCGAACCGCCCTGCACGGGCTGCTTGTGGAACTGCCCCTGCAGATCATTACGGAATCAACTGTTGAAACCACATCACAGTCAGGAGGTTCAGGATGACGGACAAGATCGGAACTGATGATCTCAAGGAAGGCGATGTCCTTCTCTACCGTGGCATGGCGGCATTGAGCAAGGCGATCCAGTTCTTCGATGGCTCGCCTGTGAACCACGTCGCCGTGTACCTGGGGAACGGCCTCGTTGGAGAGGCTGTGGCCGAGGGGCTGGTGCAGCGGGACGTCTCCACCAGTATCTCGGGCTACGAATGGGTCAAGGCTTATCGGCTAGCCGATGTGCCTCAGGACATGGGTCCGGTGCTCGATCGGGCCTGGTTCTACCTCGATCAGGGGAACCGCTACGGGTTCGAGCAGCTTCTGATCCTGGCCATTCTCTGCACCACCCGCAAGCTGAAGATCACGCCCGTGCTGCGGCGGCTGCTGCGGGCTCTTCTGGACGCGGCGGCTGCCCAGCTAACTCGCATGCTCAACGCCGGAAAGGAGCCGATGATCTGCTCGGAGTTCGCCTATCGCGTCTACGATGAGGCCGACCCAGCGCTCCAGGATGCCTACTCCATCGTCATCCCGGGCATGCTGCCGCTGTCTCCTGAAGAGGAGCTGGCCGGACCTGTGGCAGAGGTGCAGCCGCCAGGCGTGCACCCGGACAGCCTGGCGGCGCTCTTCGCCACGCCGGCGAGCAGCGTGTGGATCGAAGGCCCCGGAGCAGCTCCCGAGTTGGGCGACATCGAGGAGGCCCTGGACGCTGAGGCCTCGTTGGATGAACTGATCGGCGCTTACCTGGACGAGGTGGAGACCGGCGAGACGTCACACCTGGTCGAGGAGGTACCGCTGGAGAAGCTGCGGGCGGCGACGGATCGCTTCGCGATGAGCCTATACAGGACTGCGGGAGCTGATGAAGAGCCGCTGGCCGGTGAGGAGATCGAGGCGCGCTCCGCTGCCTATGAGCACCTGTTCCGAGCAGCCGCTGACTTCGTGACGCCGGCGGATCTGTATACGACCAAGAGCCTGGTCCTGGTGGGAACTGTCGACTAGGGTCGGCAGAGGTCCCCGGTGATCAGCATGTCCACCCCTGCCATGGTCTGACCGAGGGTGCTGTCAGGGATCTATCGCCCCCGGCGGACAGGTATCGGCAAGTGGGCCGCACACTGGCAGGCCAAAGGACTGACCTCCGCCCGGGCGCGCGCCGGGTGGGCTGCCAGCGCGCCCTGACCTGTGATCTTCGGTCAACAGGCACACCGTTCATACGACAACCGGGTGCAAACCGCATAGGGCGGCGCGGTCGCCGCATCCCTGGCACAGCACGGTGTGACGGTCATCCCGCCGCGCGAATGTAAGCGGTGACCTCTGCTGCGCTCCAGCCTTGCCTCTGGGTTTGTGTGAGGCCGGGCTCCTCGCGCCTCCGTCGCGAGCGTTTCGGACGCTCGGGCATTGGCATTTACTGGGATTGTGATCGTTCCACGATTTCCAAATTCAACTTCTCGACGGGACTGTGGTATAATATTGTCGAGTTGTACGATAAGCAGTCTCTTTTCGTCCGCTGTGGAGGTACCAGGTGATATCCGGTCACTGGAACGCTGGCTCTCACGGTCGAATGATATGCGTCAATGCCTAAAGCGGCAACAGATCGGGGTATGGTGTGCCCTGGTGGTTGCCGCTTGTTTGGTTTCCTGGGTCTGTGTAAAATCGCGCTACCGGAGGTCCGGCTGCGGCCTGGCCCGCAGGCTCCGTCGAACACTCACGACGAAGTCCGTTTTCTATCCGTTGCCGTCTTTCCAGGCAGATGGCGGCCTTCGCCAACAAACACTGGCAGGGCCAGGCGGTGGACACCGCGCGGCAGCCTAAGATGTTGCTGGGTGGATAAGATGCACGCCTGAGCGGGTGAGAAGTCTCCCGCCTATTTGGAAGATGGAATGGGCATCTGCCAGGCGTGAGCGCCTGAAAGGGGGTGGTGGATAGACGACACAGAAGTTGCGGGTATCCACCATAATCATGTACTAAAGACGACACTTTTGGTCGTGGAATATTGGTTTCACGCCATCACTGCATATCACTTCAAAGTACGACGGGGAACAGCAAGCGGAGGTCCTTATGACAATTGTGAAGTTCGATACAGACCCTTGCCCATGCGGAAGCGGTCTCGCAATCAAAGAGTGTTGCGTTAGCTTGAAGGTGAATACTGAACCACCCCCGCCGAAGACAAACCACTCACATCCCCAGTGTTATGCTCGAGGACTGGCAGACTGCTCGGAGAGAATCACTGGAGAGCATTTCGTTAGCAAGTCCGTACTGCGAATTATTTCAGAAGCAGGGCCACTAAAGATGGTCCGTGCCCCTTGGCTACCGAGAGGTGAGGAAAAGGCTGTCTCCCTGGCTACATTGCCTTCCAATGTTCTTTGTAAGAGACATAATGAAGCACTCTCGGGCTTGGATCAACTTGCAGAGAAATTCTTCAATTCTCTAATGGGGGAAAAAAGCGATCAAGGAATATTGATGATAAACGGCGATGAAATTGAGCGCTGGATGCTCAAGGTTCTCTGCGGCTATGTCGCTTCGGGGAACAGTCCAGTACAGTCCCGCAGTTGGGCGCCTCCTGAACTCTGGCTGCACATTCTATTCGGTCCGGAAAGCATCCCATCAGGACTTGGGCTGTGGTTCGTAAAAGGCGATTTTGAGAGAATTCATCATGGAATTGGGCTTTGGGCAGTACCCGGAGAGGAGGCCAATTCTATCGCGGGGATCTGGTTCCAAATCTCTGGTTTTCCGTTCGTATTTCTAATGGCTTCTCCCACACCCTCCCTTTTGGAATCCATGAAGGAGGAATTGCAGCCACAAAGCGAGCTAAGACCCGTCTACCGGCCAGAACTGATACAGGCAAACTACGGACCTGTTTCTAGGGAGGTCCACTTCGGAAGACCAGAGGGCGAGTTTGTGTACGTCAACGCTTCAAAAGCTCTAACCTGAAAAGCATGAACGGTTATTGCTGGTACATCTGCTAATCCATGTCTTTGCTCCGAACTCAAATACCTGCTTGCTGACTCCGAAGAATGGGAGAACAGACAGCGTGAAACAGACGCCCGCCGCCCACGCCTACTATTCTCCGGTCCACTGTGAATGCAATGGACGGCGAGTCGGCGGGCTACAGCGTTAGACGTAATGTCCCAAGTTGAGGCTCCATGAAAACCAAAGCCATGCTAACAAGCTACTTCAAAGCCATCACCAACGTCGCCAATCAGGGGGACGCACGGGAGGAGAGCTTCTACTCGTGTCTGGAAACGCTCCTTCAGCAGTTTGCCGCATCCGCCGACAGGAGTGAGGTTCACGTCACCACGCTCCCCAAGAAGACCGAGGCTGGCAACCCGGATTTTCGGGTGTGGAACGGCCAAGACCGGATCATCGGTTACATCGAGGCCAAGAAGCCGACCGAAGAAAACCTGGACTACGTTGAGTCTACCGAGCAGCTCAAGCGCTATCGCCAGACGTTCCCTAATCTGATCCTCACCAACTTCTTCGAGTTCCGCCTCTACCGGGACGGGCAACTGGTGGATCGCGTTCTGGCGGCCAGACCGTTCGTCCTCCACCAACTGGGCGCTGTCCCGCCCGTGGAAAAGGGCGACGAACTCCTCAACCTGCTGGAACAGTTCTGCTCCTTCTCCCTGCCGAGATCCTACACGGCGGAGTCACTGGCGGTCGAGCTGGCCAAACGCACCCGCTTTCTCCAGTACATAGTGGCCGACGAGCTACGCGAAGAGCAGGCGAAACAGCAGGGCGTCCTGCTGGGGTTCTACGAGGCCTTCCAGACGTACTTGATCGCCAACCTCACCCTGGAGGATTTCGCCGACCTCTATGCCCAAACGATTACCTACGGCCTCTTCGCCGCCCGCACCCGGGCCGAGGACGGATTCAACCGCCGCCTGGCCTTTTACAACATCCCTCGAACCATCGGCATCCTGCGCGATGTGTTCCAATTCATCTCGCTGGGCGATCTTCCCCAGCAGCTCGAGTGGAGCGTGGATGACATTTCCGGGGTGCTGGCGGCAGCCGATGCCGGCGGGATCCTCGACCGCTTCTACCGCGAGGGCAAGGGCAGCGACCCCATAGTCCACTTTTATGAGACCTTTCTGGCCGAGTATGACCCCGAAGAGCGGGAGCGGCGCGGGGTCTACTACACCCCCGAGCCGGTGGTCTCTTACATCGTTCGTTCTCTCCACAGGTTGTTGAAAGAGAAGTTCGGTCACAGCGATGGCCTGGCCTCCGAAGGAGTCACCCTGCTCGACCCGGCGGCAGGGACCATGACCTTCGTCGCCCGGGCCTGCCAGGAGGCGATGCGGGAGTTTGAGGGCAAATACGGCACGGGCGGCCGGGAGGAGTTCATCCGCCAGCACATCCTGAAAAACTACTATGCTTTCGAGCTGATGATGGCCCCTTACGCCGTGGGTCACCTCAAGATGTCCTTCTTCCTGGAGGAGCTGGGGCACCGTCTGAGCGATGACGAACGCTTTCAGTTCTACCTGACCAACACTCTGGAGATGGAGGAACTGGAACAAACGCGCCTGCCCGGCATGGCCTCGCTGGCCCAGGAGTCTCGGCTGGCGGGCGAGGTCAAGAAGCGACGCCCCATTCTGGTGATTCTGGGGAATCCGCCCTATTCGGGTCATTCGTCCAACCGAGGAAAGTGGATTCTGGACTTGATCAAAGACTACAGGCAAATAGACGGCAAACCTCTGGGGGAGAAAAACCCCAAGTGGCTTCAGGACGACTATGTGAAGTTTCTGCGCTTCGCCCAGTGGAAGATTGAGCAGGCGGGCCAGGGGTTGGTGGGCATGATCACCAACCACTCCTACCTGGACAACCCCACCTTCCGGGGCATGCGCTGGAGCCTCATGCAGACCTTCGATGAGATTTACGTCCTGGACCTGCACGGCAACTCTTTGAAGCGAGAGACCTGTCCCGATGGAAGCAAGGACAAGAACGTCTTTGACATCCGCCAGGGCGTGGCGATTTCCTTCTTCATCAAGAATGGAGATGGAGAGGGCAAGCTGGCGAGGATGTGCCATGCCGACCTGTGGGGTCTGAGGGAGGAGAAATACGACTGGCTTCTGAGTCACGACGTGGAGACCACGGACTGGCAGGAGATCCACCCCAAACCGGAGTTTTACCTCTTCCTGCCCCGCGACGAGGTGGCGTTGGAACAGTACAACGAGTTCGTCAAGGTGACTGAGATCTTCCCGGTCCACAGTGTGGGCATTGTCACTGCCAGGGATAGACTGACCATTCGTTGGACTCCCGAGGAGGCCTGGCAGACTGTTATAACGTTTGCCAACATGGACCCTGAGCTGGCGCGAACGGCATACAAACTGCGTAAGGACGTTCGGGACTGGAAAGTCGCGTGGGCACAACAGGATTTGAAGGCATCAGGCCTAGATCGGGACAGGATCGTGCCCATTTTGTACCGTCCGTTCGACGTTCGTTACACCTATTACACGGGGAATTCTCGTGGCTTCCACTGTATGCCACGTAGGAACGTTATGCGCCACATGATGCAAGCAAACTTGGGGCTGATCACACCGAAGCGTGTCGAGTTGACAGGAGGCTGGTACCATGCACTCGCCACCACTTTGCCAATCGAGCACGTGGCAGTTTCCCTCAAAACCATCGACTACCTATTCCCTCTCTACCTCTACCCCGACCCCTCGAAAAGAGACCTCTTCAGCGACCTGGAGGGGGAGGAGAGAAAGCCGAACCTCAACCCTAAGGTGGTAGCGGCCTTGAAGGCGGCCTACGGGGAAGAGCCCACGCCGGAGGATATCTTCCACTACATTTACGCCGTTCTCTACGCAGACACCTATCGCGAGAAGTACGCCGATTTCCTCAAGATAGACTTCCCCCGCATCCCCTTCACCGCCGACTTCGAGCTCTTTCAAACCCTTGCCGCGCTGGGGCAACGTCTGGTGAACCTGCATCTCCTGCGGTCAGCAGAACTCGATCCGCCGGCAGCCCGCTTTGAAGGTGAGGGCGACGGTCGCGTGGCTCGCACCCAAAGCCAGGGCTTTCGCTACGAGCCCCAAGAGGAGCGCGTCTACGTCAACAAAACCCAGTACTTCGAGCCGGTCCCCCTGGAACTGTGGGAGTACCAGATCGGCGGCTATCAGGTGCTGGCGAAGTGGCTCAAGGATCGCAGGGAACGAAGGCTCACCTTGGAAGAAATCAAGACCTATTGTCGCGTGGTGACAGCCATTCAGAGTACCATTGCCTTGCAGGAAGAGATTGATGCCCTGTATCCAGAAGCCGAGACCAAGATCGTTGAAAGAGTGTATGGCGCATGACATCTCAGAGGTGCCCCTCGCCCAACCTCGGCTATCTTCGGGTTGGCCCTTCGGCTTTGCTCAGGACAGGTGTCGCCGCCTAGATCCGGGATGTGGCCTTTCGTTACGCTCAAGGCATAACAGCAGCCCCAGCCAGGGACATCCCCCGGCTGGGGCTTTCTCATTGCAATTGGCACAGCGCGCCGTTGGAGCTTTACTCCACCTCCACTAACTCGGGCTTCCGCACCGGCCACCACAGGACCTCGTCCACCAGCGTATCCACCTGGGCCATCACCTGATCGAAGGTGAAGTGGTGCAGGTTCATGGCCCCCGAAGGGCAGGCCATGGCGCAGGCCCCGCATCCTTGGCACAGCACCGCGTTGACGGTCATCACGCCACGCACGGGGTGCAGCGCCAAAGCTCCGTAGGTGCATAGTTCTGCGCACATACCGCAGCCGGCGCAGAGTTCCTCTTCCACGAAGGCGATGGCCGCCTCCACCTTCACCTGGCCCCGCATCAGCGGGATCATCGCTGCCCCTGCCGCAGCCCTGGCCTGGGCGATGGTGTCGGGGATGTCCTTCGGCCCCTGGCAGCATCCCGCCAAATAGACGCCGCCGGTGGCCGTGTCCACCGGGCGCAGCTTGGGATGCGCCTCCATGAAGAAGCCGTCGGGCGAGCGGGAAAGCCGCAGCAGCGCCGCCATCTCCTCTGTGTCCGCCCGCGGCGTCATGCCCACGGCCAGCACCACCAGGTCGGCCTCCAGTTCGATGGGCTCGCCCAGCAGCGTGTCCTCGGCACGGACGAGCAGCTTGTCGCCGTGGCGGATGATCTCCGAAGGATTGCTGCGGCGGTAGAGCACCCCCTCCCGCCGTACCTGATCGTAGAACTCCTCGAACCCCTTGCCGAAGGCCCGCACATCCATGTAGAGCGCGGTGACGTTGGCCTCGGGCAGCATCTGCCGTACCTCGTGCGCCTGCCGGGCGGTGACCATGCAGCAGACACGGGAGCAGTAGGGCAGCCCCCGGTGCTCATCTCGTGAGCCCACGCAGTGAATGAAGACCACCTCCTGCGGCGTCTTGCCGTTGACGATGATCTCGCCGGCCGTGGCCAACCGCTCGAATTCCATGCCGGTGATGACCTCGGGATATTCGCCATAGCCGAACTCCGGCAGCGCGGTGGGGTCGAAGAGGTCGTAGCCGGTGGCTACGATGATGGTGCCGACTTGGAGGTTGGATATTGGATATTGGAGGTTGGAGGTTGCCTCCTTGCTCCCCTGCGACCTTGCGT
>CBDURC010000088.1:0-11844 GCA_965369635.1 uncultured Anaerolineales bacterium
GAACTGGACGGCAAGGTGGATGCCTTCGGCGTCGGCGGCATGGACCTGGGGTTGCGGGTGTACGACAAGTACTATCCCCTCTACTCCGCTCGCAAGATAGTGCAAGATGTGCAGCAGACACCATTGGTGGATGGCGACGGCGTGCGCGGCATCGTGGAGCGGGGGGTGATGCAGCGGGTGGAGGCAGAAATCGGCGACGAGCTGCATCCCAAGCGGGCCATGATCACCACCGCCGTGGATCGCTTCGACATGGCGCTGTCGTTCCACGATGCTGGCTACGATACGGTCTATTGCGACCTCATGTTCTCCCTGGGGTTGCCCATTCCCATCAGAACATTGCGCGCGCTGCGCATCGTGGCTGCAACGCTGTTACCTGTCCTGGGGCACCTGCCCTTCAGCATGATCTATCCCATAGGAGAGAAGCAGGACATCATTGTGCCCAAGTGGGAGCGCTGGTACCGTTGGGCCACGGTCATCGCTGGCGACTTCAACTACATCAGGCGGCACATGCCGGAGCGGCTGGATGGCAAGAGCATCGTCACCAACACCACCACCGCCGAGGATGTGGAGATGCTGCGCCAGCGCGGCGTCAAGTACCTGATCACCTCCACGCCGCGCCTGGAGGGGCGCAGCTTCGGCACCAACGTCATGGAAGCGCTGCTCGTCGCTCTGGCGGGCAAAGGTCGTCCCCTCAGCCACGAGGAACTGCTAGAGATGATGCAGCAGGTGGACATCAGCCCCACGATCACGCCGCTTTAGAATGGCGGATTAGAGTAGAGCAACGGATTGGAAGTATCCACTTGCTCTCGCCGGACTGCCAAGTCCTGGGAAATGCGGCGGACGTGGCCGTCCGCCGCGAGCTTTTGTGAGACACAGATGAATAGGATTAGTCCGTGTCCATCCGTGTTTATCCGCGTCCCATAATCAGAACCCCTGCAGCTTGCTCAGGTCGGCGATGCCGTGGGGTAGGGCGGCTATCTGCTGCACCAGCGCCAGGCGCGCTGTCCGCAACTCCGGTTTCTCGGCCATCACCAGCACCTCGTCGAAGAAGCGGTTGATGGGCGCAACTAGCGTTCGCAGCGCCTCTCCTAATGGGTCTACGCGGCCATCGGGAGAAATCGTGGGGCGTACGGCTTCCCAGGCATCGTGCAGATCGCAAGTGGCTGGCTCCACATAGCGTCCGGGAGCCAACTCGAACCGCTCGGCCAGTGGCCGCACGATGCGCTTGCAGCGGGCATAGGCAACGAGAACCTCGTTCCAATCCTCCTGCTTGACCCAGCGGGCCAACTCCTGCGCTGCTGTGTAGGCTCGATAGGGGTCATCGCCTCGCTCGGCCAGCACCGCTTCCACCACGTCGTGCGGCAAACCCCGATCGCGCAGCCAACCATAGAACCTATCGCGGATGAAGGTCACCACCTGATCTAGAATCGCGTCGCCGACCTTCACCGGCAGCAGCGCCGCGGCATCGGCCAGCGCTTCCCGCAGCGGCAGCGACACCTGGGCGTGAATGAGGTTCTGCACGACACCCAGCGCGTCGCGGCGCAGGTGGTACGGGTCGGCCGAGCCGGTGGGGGCCAGGCCGACGGAGAAGAGACCCGCCAGGCTGTCCAGCCGGTTGGCCAGTCCCACAACGAGACCGGGTTTTCTCTCCGGCAGCCGATCACCAGCGGAGCGGGGCAGGTAGTGCTCGAAGATAGCCTGCGCCACCTCTTCTGTCTCGCCTGACGTCAATCCGTACTCCCGCCCCATGACCCCCTGCAGGCTGGTCAACTCAACTACCATCTGCGTGGCCAGGTCCGACTTGCAGAGCGTTGCCGCTCGCAGTGCCGTCGCCCGCTCCTCCGCCGTCAGACCCAGCCGTTCAGCCAGCATGGGCACAAGTTTCTCCAAGCGCTTCACTTTATCCAGCATGGAGCCCAGCCGCTTCTGGAAGGTGAGGGTCGCCAGCCGTGGCGTGAACGTTTCCAGCGGCTTGGCTGTGTCGGCTTCGTAGAAGAAGGTAGCGTCGGCGTAGCGAGCTCGCAGTACGTCCTCGTAGCCGGTGCGCACGATGTCCGGGTGCAAGGGCTTCCCATTGCACACGGCGACGAAATGGGGCATTAGCTCACCCGTCTGCTCATTGACTATGGCGAAGTAGCGCTGGTGCTTCTTCATCACCGTGATGAGCACGTTCTTGGGCAGGCGAAGGTAGTCGGCGTCGAAGCGGCCGCGCAGCGCCACCGGCTGCTCGACGAGATCGGTCACTTCGTCCAGCAACGCTGGATCGTCAGCGATCACGCCCTCGACCTCGGCGGCCAGTGCGTCCACCTGGCTGCGCACGCTCTCCCACCGCTCGTCCCGCCGTACGACAATGCCGCTGTCGGCCATCGCCTGCCAGTAGTCGCCCGCTTGCGTCAGTTCAATGGCCGGTGAGCCCAATGGCCGCAGGCCACGGGTGGTGCGGCCGCTCACTACGCCCGCATACTCAAAGGGAAGGAGCTGTTGGCCATGTAGCGACACGAACCAGCGGATGGGGCGGGAGAAGGCGACGTTGGTTTGGTTCCAGCGCATGTTCATGTCGAAGCGCAAGCTGGCGATGAGCTGGGGCAGCGCGTCGCTCAGCACCTCAGCGGCAGGCCGCCCCGGTTCCCGCCTAACGGCGAAGACCCACTCT
This sequence comes from uncultured Anaerolineales bacterium, assembly GCA_965369635.1. Taxonomy (GTDB): domain Bacteria; phylum Chloroflexota; class Anaerolineae; order UBA3071; family UBA3071; genus UBA3071. The sequence continues at coordinate 2,654 of CBDURC010000088.1, forward strand.
CCCTTGGGCGTGCTGTGGAGCTGCAATTCCTCGACGCGTACACCCTGACTGCGGGCGAAGCCCTCAGCCGCCCGCGTGGGGCGGCCCTCGGCGTCGAAGGCCGCTCTGGCCGGTGGCCCCTTGACTTCCTGTTCCACGTTCCGCTGCCGCGTGGCCAGTTCCTCCACGAAGACCACGAGACGCCGCGGCGTGGCCGTGACCTGAATGTTGCCGTGCTCCAACCGCAGATCCTCCAGCAGCTTGGGCACCGCCTTGCGCAGTTGCGCAAGGGCCGTAGCCAAATCGCCCGCAGGCAGCTCTTCAGTGCCTATTTCCAACAAGAAGGTTTCGGGTTTCAAAGTTTCGGGTTGCAGGTCCAAACGTGAGACGTGAGACGTGAGACGTGAAACCGTTTCGTGCTTCAGGAATGGGAAGCCCAACTGCTCGCGCTGCGCGACGTAGGCTTCCGCCACCTGCCGCGACAGGTCGCGCATGCGGGCGAAATAGCTGGCTCGCTCGGTAACGCCAACGGCGCCGCGGGCATCAAGCACGTTGAAGGTGTGTGAACAGCGCAGCACGTAGTCGTGGGCGGGGGTCACCAGGTTGGCGGCCAGCGCGTTCTGTGCCTCGGCCTCGAAAAGGTTGTACATCTGCTTCAGCCGCTCGACGTCGGCGTACTCGAAGTTGTACTTGCAGTGCTCGATCTCCTGCGGCAGCAGCACCTGGCCGTAGGTGCGCTGACCGTCCCAATCAATCTCCCAGACGCTGCGCACCCTTTGCAGGTACATGACGATGCGCTCCAGGCCATAGGTCAGTTCCACGGCCACCGGGTCAAGAGGAAACCCGCCTGACTGTTGGAAGTAGGTGAACTGGGTGATCTCCATGCCGTCCAGCCACACCTCCCAGCCCAGACCCCACGCGCCCAGCGCTGGAGCCTTCCAGTTGTCTTCCACGAATCGGATGTCGTGTTGGCGGCGGTTTATGCCGATGGCCTCCAGGCTTTGTAGGTACAGTTCCTGTGGATTGCCGGGATCTGGCTTGAGGATCACCTGGTACTGGAGGAACATCTGCATGCGGTTGGGGTTCTGGCCGTAGCGTCCGTCGTCAGCTCTGTAGGAAGGCTCGACGTAGGCCACGTTCCACGGCTCCGGGCCGAGGACGCGCAACACGGTGGCCGGGTTCATGGTGCCCGCGCCCACCTTCTCGCTGTACGGCTGCCAGATGAGGCATCCGTACTCAGACCAGAATTGCTGTAGCCGCATGATGACTTGTTGGAAGGTCAATTGTTTTTCGCTCATGGTTTCACAACATCTCGATCAAGCTCTTTTTCGGCTGTCCTGTTGCTCGACTGACAGCCGTAAGGATATCGCTCAAAGTGCCTTTGGCTATCGTCCGATGATCTGGCACAGTGATGTGGTGTTCCCCTTCAGGCGTGCGCCGTCGCAACTGAATATGGCTTCCACGTTGGCGGACAACCTCGTAACCCAATTGATCAAGGAGCTTCACCACATCTCGCCCGCTAACCTGCGGCAACTTGGGGGACACGGGGCACCTCCATCGCAGGAAACGGGAGCACAAACTCAGAGAGGACAAGCAGATGCACACGCTCTCCTTGCTCCAAGATAGCTGCAAAGTGTAACTCAGCCGCCTCACGAATGTTGCTCATCAACTCATCGAGGGACGCCCCCTGAGTGAACACATCTGCACCAATACCCCGGGCGCACCAGTACTCACCATCGAAATAAGCCTCAAATTTCGTCAGCATCATGTTCCTCCATTTCTTGCCCCTGCATCTGCGCCAGGTTCTCCGCCTGCTGGGCCAGGTAACGCTCCAGCTCGGCGCTGGCGGCGGCCAAGTCGCCGTAGCGCTCGTCTGCCTTGGCTTGCCCCGCCTTCAGTGCCTCCTCCACGTCAATGCCGCACTGATAGGCCAGCTTGAACAGGAAGACGAAGAGGTCTGAAAGCTCGGTCGCCAGATCCGCCCGCACAGCCTCTGGACTCTCCGCGCCTTTGTATCCCTCGAGATGAAGGATGAGCCGCGCCACCTCCCCCATCTCCTCCAGCGCGTGGATGAGGGTGTGGCTGGGGCTGACGCGGTGCCAGCCCCGCGTGCGATCCCATTCCTCCAGCCAGCGTTGGTATTCGCTAATCTGCACCGGCCACATCCTGGCTCGATTGCAGGTATCCCTCTCGTTGCAAGAATGCCAGCACGTGGTCTACGAAGGTTTCAAAGTCGTCCGGTCCCAGTTGTAGATTCCTGTACACTTCTCCCTCGTCAATCTCAAGATACTGGTGAACAAGGATGTTGCGGAAGCCTGCCATAGCACTGATGCGTTGTGCGAAAGCGAAGGGGATGATGCCATGGCGCCCCAGGTCGAGAATGACGGCCCTGTAATCTGCTGGTGTTCCCATCCCTAGCCCAGCTAGAAGATGAGCGCTCACATCGGTAACGTGTTGTATCGCCACCTGCAGTCCACGCTGCACCGCCCAGTAAGTGGTGGTGTCGCCAGTCAGTTCATCCTCCGAAAGCACCAGAAAAGTACGCAGTTCGAGCGCATACTCCTGTAGAGAACGCAAGTGTTTGAGAACCACCTCTGGCTTGATCATGCCGCCACCTCCGTCAGGGCCTTGGACCGCAACGTGGCGCGCCGGCTAGCTCGCTCCAGGAGGTATGTCGTGAAGATGTCTCGAAGTGGTTGGGTATCTGCGTACCTGCTTATTGCCAACGCGAGGAAATCCACGTGAGGCAGTGAAGCATCTTGGTAGACTACCTTACCATACTTGGCGACCTCATAAGCCAGGAGCGCGGGCGAGCGATTGAGGATTACCACATCTACATCATTACGGTGGAAGGTACTCATCAACTCGCAGATCAGCTTGGTCTGAATCTCGGTCCACCGCTTGCGGGGCACTTCAGGCAAGAGTAACACGGCGACGTCTATGTCAGACAGAGGCCCTGCCGTGTCTTGCGCTTGAGAACCGAAGAGATAGGCCAGCACCACGTCGTGACGCTCGAATATCTCTTTGAGTTGCGGCAAGTACTCTTGAATGTCCATGATCATTGTCCCGAGGATGATAGCAGCCGCCGCACGGTACGCAGGAAGCCCAGCGACTTCAGGCTGCGCTCCAATTGATACACGATGTAGCGTTGCAGCAGTGCTTCCAGTTGGAAGTGCAACCCCGGACTGAGCCTCAACCGAGAGCAGGTCTCCCAGTCACGCGTCTGCAAGAAGCGTAACACCTTGAGCGCGTTCAATGGCAACGGTTCAGCCGATGGGCAGTCGTTCCCTGACCGCTCGACCGACCCCTCGCCACAACGAGGACAGAGCACGCCCCCGGCAGCAGGGCTCCAGAAGTTGTCCACCGGCTCAATGTCCGCCTGGCAACGGACGCACTGGAAGAGCTGTGGGCGGTAGCCGACCAGCGCCAGCAGCCGCAGCTCAAAGAAACGAGCCAGCAGCCGCAGGTCCCGCGCCTCGCCTAGCCAACCGAGCGCGGCCAGCAACAACTCAAACAGCCGCCGGTTCTCGTCCCCCTCCTGGGTGAAGCGGTCAACAAGTTCCGCCGCGTAGTAGGCGTAACTGGTGCGCAGCAGATCTTCGCGCAGCGGGCGGAAAGCGTGTATCGTCTCCGCCTGGGTGACGATGCCCCAGGTTCTCGCCTTGGCCACCAGGAACTGGCTATGAGTGAACAGTTCCACGTGTCCCGCTTTGCGGCTGGTGATCTTGCGCACACCCTTGGCCAGCAGTTGCTGCTTGCCCATGTCGGGCGTGAAGACCGTCAGCACGCGGTCGGCCTCCCCCTGGTCTCGCCGCCTGAGGACGATGGCCTCTGTTCGATAGAGCCGCTCTCTTCGCCCGTTCACGCCCTAACTGCTACCCTCCCCGCACTGTGTTGTACTTGTGCGGTCTCTGCCAATTCTTGGCCATCTTTGCCTCGAACAGCGCATCGGCGTCCAGGTCGAGGGCCGAGAGCAGGTGAAAGATGCGAATGATGGCGTCAATCAACTCCTCCCCCACCGCTTCCAATGGCAAGCCCTTCTTGTAGGCATCTGTGGCCTCGCTGATCTCAGTGTGGATCAGCGCCAACATCTCCCAGATGCGGCAGTGCTCGGACGAGAACCCCTTGGCCTCGCACATAGCGCGCACCTCGACCACTTTGGCATTCAGCCCTCCAGCCACTTGTGCGGTCTCCTCAGTCACTGGTCCTCCCTCGACTGCCGGCTCGCCTTTTGTAGACGGTCTGTTCATGAGCCTTGTGCATTATACCACCGCCCCTGAGGCTGTGCAAACGATCAAAAAGGCCACGCCTTTCGACGTGGCCTCTCGCGCTCATCGTTCGCCAGCCCTCAGCGGGGCAGGTCTTCGGGCATGAACGCCTCCGGCAGCAACTCCTCCATGGTGAAGGCCCGGTACTGCCCTTCGGTATCGGCCACGTAGACCGTCATGTTGTAGTTGAACTCGGCCAACACCTGGCGGCAGGCGCCGCAGGGGGAACCACCCGCAGAAGTCACCACAGCCAGGGCCTTGAACTCCTGCTCGCCTTCGGACACTGCCTTGAACACTGCCGCCCGTTCGGCGCAAATGGATAGCCCGTAGGAGACGTTCTCCACGTTGCAGGCGGTGTAGACCCTGCCCGAGCGTCCCAGTAGCGCGGCTCCCACTGCAAAGCGGGAGTAGGGCGCATAGGCTCGCTGGCGGGCTTCCCGCGCCAGTCTAATCAATTGCTCTGCTGTCATAACCAGCATCTCCCTTGACGCCAGTCTCAACCTATCGGCTATTGAGCAGATGGCCCAGCAGGATGGCGACTAACCCCGCGCCGATCATCTTCAAGCCCGAGAGGATGAGGCTATCCTTGGACACCCGCCCCAGAAAGGCACCCAGGGCGAAAAGGGTAGCCAGGGCCAATCCCAGGGAGAGGTAGTAGCTGGTGGTAATCTCTCCCAGGAGGGTGCCGAAGAAGAAAGGCGACAGCACCAATAGCGCTGCGGCGAAGGGGGCCAGCCCATCTACCAGGGCCACGATGATCACCGCCGCCCGCGAGGCTCGGCCGATCTTGGTCCCGCTCAGGTCGCTCAGGGTGTGGTTCTCCAGGATGTCCAGACTTCGCTTGCGCTCAGCAGACTCCGTCAGATAGGCTCCCCACAGCCCGGAAATCCCCATGGCCATACAAGTGGACAGGCCGGTGGAGATAACGATGGCAGGGGAGCGCACGCCTGCGGTGTAGTTGCCCATCAGGACGCCGATGATAGTCAACACGCCGTCGAAGGCGTTCATGGCGAAGTAGCGTCGCGCGATCTCGCTTATCTCGGCGATGTCGTCATATTCTCGAAGCTGTTGTAGTGCGCGATGCAGGAGTCCCATTTACAAGCCCGCTATCTTAGAGCGTCCTGAGGGGTTTCGGCATCCTCGATGATCATCTTGCCTGCTACCACCTCATCAATGGAGTGCACCGTGCCGCCGTTTTCCTGGATCACGTGCTCCACTATCTCATAGTTGATGTTGTCCCCCTCGATGGTGATCTTGGCGTTCTCCACCCGGAGGTCAATCTCGTAGATGCTGATGTTCACTGCCTCGACACCATCAAGATCGCTTAGCTGGCTGGCAAGTTCTATTATGGTAGGCTCGTGGGGTTTCAGAACATCGAGCACCAGCCTTCTGATTTTGCCCATGGTTTACTTCACCTCTCTCCTTTTTTCAGTTTGTGTTCCTTGGGATCTAGCGCAACCTATTCCTCACACGGAAGTCGAAGGAACAGACGAAGTTTCCGTCTCTTCCGTCTGCTTCCGCCTCACCCGGCAGGAGTTCTGCACCTCGCCGAAGTTGCCCATGTGCACGCCCCGCGCCAGATGAGCGCCCTCGCGCAGATGAGCAAAGGGGCCGATGTCAGTGTCATCTTCCAGCAGCGCCTGCTCACACACCGACAGCTTGATCTCGCAGTGGTCGCCCATGGCGGTGTCCACGAGCACGCAGTTGGGGCCGATGATGCATTGGCGACCGATGCGCGTCTTGCCCCGCAGGTGGGTGTTGGGATAGATCACCGTATCCTGGCCGATCTCCACCGTGGCGTCGATGTAGATGGTCTCTGGATCCACCAGCGTGACGCCCTCCAGCATACAATGCTGATTGATGCGTTGCCGCAGCACTTTCTCAGCCTCTGCCAGATGCACCCGCGTGTTGATCCCCAGGCACTCTGCTTCGTTGTCGGTGCTCAACGCTGCTACCTCCGCTCCTTCGGCAACGGCCATGCCCACGGTGTCGGTGAGATAGTACTCGCCTTTGCGGCTGAGGGACAGTCGCGGCAGGTGTTCCCACAGCCAAGGGGCGTCGAAGCAGTAGACTCCGGCGTTCAGCTCACGGATGACCAGTTGTTCCGGCGTGCAGTCTACCTCTTCCACGATAGCTCGCACGCGGCCATCGGCATCGCGCACGATGCGCCCGAAGCCCCTGGGGTCTTCGGCCAGCAGCGTGAGCATGGCGATGGGTCCTCTGCTTTCAGCGTGCAGTGTAAGCAGCCGCTGCAGAGTCTCAATGGTCAGCAGTGGCATGTCGCCGTAGTAGACCATCACGGCATCGCAGTGACCTTCCAGCAGGGGGCGCACCTGCAACACGGCGTGTCCCGTGCCCAGTTGCTCCTCCTGCAACACATACTCGGCGGCGTCGCCCACGGTTTCCTGCACCTGCTCCATGCCGTAACCCACCACCAGGACAGGCTTCCCCGCGCCCAGTTGCCCGGCCGTTTCCACGCTGTAGGTGATCATAGGCTTGCCAGCCAGCCTGTGCAGCACTTTGGGCTGCTGCGATTTCATGCGTGTGCTCTGGCCCGCGGCCAGCACGACGACAGCCAACTTCATACGCTCTCTCCCCAACAACAGAAACCCAAAGCTGGCCGCGCGCTCACGCGAACCCTGCCTTGGGTCTCATTCACAGAGCATCGGTAGTTCTTAGGTTGGTCAGAATCGCCCTGACTGGGAGGTTGCTCGTCCATCAATGCCTGGATACTGGAAATCACTAATCCGCCGCCATTGTATCACATCTCTCCATTTCGCGCAATCTGCGAGATGAGGAAACAAGTAGACAAGTACACAAGAAGTGACATGAGTGTCCTCTGCACGCCCTTATCTGCTTGCTAGATGAGGCCACGGCCATCGAGACCGGGCGGTAGTGGCACATCCAGCAGTTGCAGGATGGTGGGCATCATGTCCAGGATGCTGAGGTCATCTGTGGGTAGCGCGTGGTTGGGGACGTACAGGAAGGCGTCGTCGTAGGTGTGCATGCCCACCATGGCCTGGTCCTTGTGCGTGAAGTGCGGCTTCCAGAGCGCCCCTTTGGGATCGTAGCCGTCTACCGGCGCTAGGATCAGGTCAGCCGCCTGCTCCAGGTATGGGCCAGAGTATAGCTCCTCGCGGCGGTAAGCGCGTTGCACCAGTTTCTCACCGCTGTCAGGATCGGTCAGCGCCTCGGCAGCAGCAGCAATCTCATCTCGCACCCGCTCGTAGTCAGCGGGGTCCACCGATCCGTGCTTTTCGCGTCCCTTCAGATTGATGAAGATGCGTCCAGGGTCCATGCTATAGGCCACGGAATCGGGATGCACAGCCTGTAGGTCGGGGCCCTTGATCTCATCCGGCGGTTTGCTGTAGCGCAGGTAGCCCGCATCGTGCAGCCAGCAGTTATAGAAGATCTCCTTCTTGATGCTGCAGATACCATGGTCGGACATGAGCATCAGCGTGGTGTTCTCGTCCAGCCGCTCCCGCACCTGTCCGATGAAGTCATCCACATAGCGGTAGAGTTCAAAGAACTTCGGTGCCCAGACCGGATCGTTCCGCTCCATAAGCTCGAACCAGAAGTGGTGCAACCGGTCTGTCTCCATGATCAATCCCATGAAGAAGTCCCATGGCTCGTGGTCCAGGAGGTAGAGCAGCGTTTTCGTCCGTTTCTCCAGCGCGTCCCAGAGGTCCGGCCAAGCCTTCTCTCGGCTTTGCCGCGCCAGCCAGGGGTCCGAGTCAATGCGATAGCCCAGTTGCTGTAGCTTGGGCAACAGCGACGGCGGATGTACGGCCTTCTCCAGTCTGGGGCTGAGGAAGCCGGAGATGAGCACACCGTTGACGGGCTTGGGCGGGTAGGTGACTGGCACGTTGACCACCACCACCCGCTTGCCAGCGTCGCCGAGAATCTCCCACAGCGTGCGGCACTTCATGTGCCGGGCAGTGGGGACGAATGTCTTCAGGGTGGATGGATCGCGGTCAATGAAGCCGAAGATGCCGTGCTTGGCCGGGTTTTGACCGGTCATGAAGCTGGACCAAGCTACTGACGAGACCCAGGGATAGACGGAGTTCACGCGCCGCAGCGAACCGTCGCCTACCAGTTCGGCCACGTTGGGCATGACCCCTTCGCGCATCATTCGCTGCAGCAGCGAATGGGGCGTGCAGTCGAGGCCGATCAGACAGACGCGGCGTCGTTTTGGTTTGCGCAGACGGCGAAACAGACCCATGTTTCCTGATCTCTCCTGGTTCGAGCCTTCGAACTTGAAACCTACAAGTACCCCAGCGCTTCCAGATGTGCGCTGATGGCCTCTTCCTCCTCTTCCGAGTACCCGCTCTCGTCCAGCGGCTTGATGAGCCCGCGCTCCTCCAGGTAGGTGATGATCTTGGCGAAACTCTCTTCGATGGCCTCGCTGCCGCTGTTGATGTGCACCTCTGGCTGTAGCGGTGCTTCGTAGGGATCGCTGATGCCCGTGAAGTTCTTGATCTCGCCGCTCAGTGCCTTCTTGTACAGTCCCTTGACGTCTCGTTCAATGGCGACCTCAACCGGCACCTCGCAATAGACTTCCACGAACCTGTCGGGGCCGATGAGCGCCCGGTTCTCGTCCCGCACAGACCGGTAGGGGCTGATGGCCGAAGCGATGGCGATGACATCGTTGCGCGTCAGCAAATTGCAGACGAAACCGATGCGGCGGATGTTGATGTCCCTATCTTCTTGGGAAAAGCCCAACCCCTTGCTCAGGTTGGTGCGCACCACGTCGCCATCCAGTTTCTCCACCTTCAGGCCGCGCTTCTGCTTCAGTTCGTCGTAGACCAGTTCCGCCAGCGTGGTCTTGCCGGAACCGGATAGGCCCGTAAACCAAAGCGTAAACCCCTACTGTGCCATAAGTCGTTATGCTCCTTCTTTGCAGAGTTAGCTGTGTGTTCGGTCTCAGGTTGGAAAGTTTGAACT
>CBDURC010000089.1:0-11822 GCA_965369635.1 uncultured Anaerolineales bacterium
ATCGCCAATGTCCAGTTTGTTACCTGATTGACAAACACATTATACTGAGGAGGAAACGTACGATGAAGAAAGTCGTTTTGGCCTATTCGGGCGGATTGGATACCTCGGTCATTCTGGTCTGGCTGAAGGAACGCTATGGCTGCGAGGTGATCACCTTCACCGCCGACCTGGGCCAGGAAGAGGAGCTGGAGGGGCTGGAGGAGAAGGCACTATCCACGGGAGCCAGCAAGGTCTACATCGAGGACCTTCGGGAGGAGTTCCTCATGGAGTATGCCTTCCCTACCATGATGGCCGGGGCTATGTACGAGCGGCAGTACCTGCTGGGCACCTCCTTTGCCCGGCCGATCACCGCCAAGCGGCAGGTGGAAATCGCTGAACTGGAGGGGGCTGACGCTGTGGCTCATGGCTGCACCGGCAAAGGCAATGACCAGGTGCGCTTTGAGTTGACCTACAAAGCGCTCAATCCCCGGCTGAAGGTCATCGCCCCCTGGCGGGAATGGGACATCCGCTCGCGAGAGGATGCGCTGGCCTACGCCGAGGCGCACAATATACCGGTGGCGGCTACCTCCCGCTCTATCTACAGCCGCGACCGCAATATCTGGCACATGAGCCACGAGGGCGGGATACTGGAAGACCCCTGGCGGGAGCCGGAGGAGGAGATGTTCACCCTTACTGTGTCGCCCGAGGCCGCGCCCGACGAGCCGCTCTACCTGCAGATCGACTTCAAGGAGGGCATACCCAAGCGCATTGATGGCGTGGCCTACGGTGTGGTGGAACTGATGACCCGCCTGAATGAGCTGGGAGGGACGCACGGCGTGGGGCGGCTGGACCTGGTGGAAAACCGGTTGGTGGGCGTGAAGTCGCGCGGCGTGTACGAGACCCCTGGTGGCACCATCCTCTACACAGCTCACCGCGCCCTGGAGACCATCTGCCTCGACAGGGAGACGCTGCACTACAAGGACGTCATTGCCCCGCGCTACGCGCAGATAGTCTACTACGGCCAGTGGTTCACGCCACTGAGGGAGGCGCTGGCTGCCTTCGTGCGCAAGACGCAGGAGCCCGTTAACGGCACAGTGCGGGTCAAGCTATACAAAGGCAGTTGCACGGTCGCCGGGCGCAAGTCCCCCTACAGCCTCTATCGAGAGGATTACGCTACCTTTGGCGAAGATGACGTATACGATCAGGCGGATGCCGAGGGGTTCATCAACCTTTTCGGCTTGCCGATGAAGGTCAGAGCGCTGCTGGACATCGAGGGATTGGGAGTCTCCGGCTACAGCTCGCCCAACTACAGCAAGTTCAAGCGAGACTGAGAGCATGTGTGGTTCGTAGTAAGCCACGCAGCGCAGCGGCGTGGCGTTCTGAACGGCACTCCGCTCACGCTCCGTGCCTGACTACGAACACTGTTTCCTGAAGGGGGCGGCTATGAAACTATGGGGCGGACGGTTTGAGGGAACCCCCGATGACCTCATGGAGCGCTTCAACGCGTCCATCGGCTTTGACTGGCGGCTGTGGGCAGCCGACATTGAGGGCAGCATCGCCTACGCTAAGGCGCTGCAACGCACTGGGCTGCTCACCGCAGAGGAGCGGGATCAGCTCATCCGAGGGCTGGAAGCGGTGGTGCGGGAGTTTGAGGCTGGTGAGTTTGACATCAGATCTTCCGATGAAGACATACATACCGCCGTCGAGCGACGGCTGGGGGAAATGGTCGGAGAAGTGGCCGGCAAACTGCATACCGGGCGCAGCCGCAACGACCAAGTGGCTACCGATCTGCGTCTCTACCTGATGTGGGAGATCCCTGGGCTGCGGCAGCAGCTAGTCGAGCTGCAGAAGGCGGTCCTCGACAGGGCAGGGCAGCATCTGGACGTCATCATGCCCGGCTACACGCACGTGCAGCGAGCGCAGCCGGTGCTCTTCAGTCACTGGCTGATGAGCTTCTTCTGGATGTTGCAGCGAGATCGGGAGCGGCTGGACGACCTGGAGAAGCGGGTCGCCGTGCTGCCGCTGGGCGCCGGCGCGCTTGCCGGCCACTCCCTGGGCATTGACCGCCAGTTCCTGGCCGCCGAACTGGGCTTCCAGGCGCTCTGCGAGAACAGCCTGGACGGTGTGTCGGACCGCGATTTCGTGGCCGAGTTCCTGTTCTGGGCCGCGCTGCTGCAAACGCACCTGAGCCACCTGGCCGAGGACCTGATCATCTGGTCGACGGCGGAATTCGGCTTCATCGAATTGGACGACGCCTATGCCACCGGCTCCAGCTTGATGCCGCAGAAGAAGAATCCCGATTCGCTGGAGTTGCTGCGGGGGAAGACGGGGCGTTTGGTGGGGCATCTGGTGGCCTTGCTGATCACACTCAAGGGGTTGCCTTCGACTTACAACAAGGACTTGCAGGAGGACAAGGAGCCGCTGTTCGACGCCCTGGACACGCTGAAGCTGGCACTGCCGGTGGCCGCGGGCGTGGTGCGCACGCTGAAAGTCAACGGTGAGGTCATGGCCGCAGCGCTCGACGACGGGATGCTGGCCACAGACCTGGCCGACTACCTGGTGCGCTGCGGCGTTCCCTTCCGCCGCAGCCACGATCGGGTAGGCCAGGCGGTGCGGCGTGCCGAGGAGCTGAGCCTGCCGCTGCGCGAGCTGCCCCTGGCCGAGTTCCAGGCCCTCTCCGACACTTTTGACGATGACCTCTACGCGGTGTTCGACCACCACCGCTCGGTGGAGGCGAGGGACTCCTATGGCGGCACGGCCACGGCCGCCGTGCAGCAGCAAATCGAGCGCGCTGCTGCGCTGCTGCGCGAGCCGACGTAGACGATACTCTTCGATGTCAGGATTTCGGTCGGAGCCTTCTCCGGACGCGGCTCCATGACCGGGCAACGATGTCTCGGCACTAGGCCCTTTCTCCGATTTGACAAGTAGGCTGGAGTATGGTATCCTGCTTGGCACAGTTCGAAAGCGAGAGATATGAGATGTTCCTTTCCCTGAATCTTTTCCACAGCGCCATTATCTTGGTACTTCCGGTTGAGCTCCTTGCCATTAAGGAGCTAGTGGCGGTTGGGAGGCATTCAGGGTAGGGTGCACACTGATAGAAGGATTTTCTCACTACCATGAAGAGAGCCTCCCAACTGGGAGGTTTTTGCTTTTGCTCTGTTCAAACCAGTTGGCCTGAGGCCTGGATCACCGAGGATCCTTCCGACAGAGTGTCGGATGGCAATGAAGCCGTTTCCCAATGGACTCACATTGGGAAGGGGCTTTTTTTGTTGGATCCTGGGAGGAGAGTCGTCAATGAAGAGCGATACCCTCAAGCAAGGTATGCAGCGAGCGCCTCACCGCTCGCTGTTGCGGGCGCTGGGTTGTACCGACAGGGAGATGAGCCAGCCGTTCATCGGTGTGATCAACTCCTACAGCGAAGCGATCCCCGGTCACGTTGGGCTGCGCCGGATCGCCGATGCTGTCAAAGCCGGTATCCGCATGGCCGGCGGCACTCCGTTTGAATGTGGCACTATCGGTGTGTGCGACGGGCTGGCCATGAACCATCCGGGTATGAGATACTCCCTGGCCAGCAGGGAGCTCATTGCCGATTCTGTGGAAGTCGTCGCTCAGGCTCACGCCTTCGACGCCTTGGTGCTTATCCCCAACTGCGACAAGATCATCCCCGGCATGCTGATGGCGGCCGCCCGGCTCAACCTGCCGGCAATCGTCATCAGCGGCGGACCGATGCTGGCTGGCAGCATGGATGGTCGGGCAGTGGACCTCGCCGACGTCTTCATGGCTGTGGGTGCGGTAGCGCGGGGCGAGATGGACCAGGCCGAATTGGATCGGCTGGAGCGAGCAGCTTGCCCCGGTTGTGGCTCCTGTGCGGGCATGTTCACTGCCAACACGATGAACTGTCTGACCGAGGCGCTGGGTATGGGCCTGCCGGGCCATGGCACCATCCCGGCCATCCGCGCGGAGCGGATCGCGCTGGCCAAACGGGCCGGGATGCAGGTCATGGAGCTCCTGGCCAGCGACATCAGACCTCTGGACATTCTCACGCCTGCCGCTTTCCGAAACGGTTTCGCTGTGGATATGGCCCTGGGAGGTTCCACCAACTCGGTGCTGCACCTGTTGGCCGTAGCTCACGAATCCGGCATTGAGATCCCACTGAGTGATTTGAATGAGTACAGTTCCCGCACGCCGCACCTGTGCTGCATGAGCCCGGCGGCCGGTGGACATCACCTGGAAGACCTGGATCGCGCTGGCGGCATCTCGTCGCTGATGCGTCGCCTGCTAGAGGGCGGCTTGCTGGAAGGCAGTGTCCCTACCGTAACAGGGCGTACTCTGGCCGAGAACGTGGCAACGGCTGTGGTGCGCGAGGATGCGGTGATCTGCCCCCTTGATGCGCCCTATTCGCGCAGTGGCGGACTGGCCATCCTCTTCGGCAATCTGGCCCCCGATGGTGCGGTGGTCAAGCAAGCGGTCGTGGCCCCCGAAATGTGGCAGCACACCGGCCCGGCCCGCGTCTTCGGTTCTGAAGAAGAGGCGACGGCGGCCATCGTGGCCAAGCAGTTTGACAGCGGAGATGTGCTCGTCATCCGGTATGAAGGCCCCAAAGGGGGGCCGGGAATGCGCGAGATGCTGACGCCAACCTCGTTGCTCTCTGGCATGGGCGTGGACGACAAAGTGGCCCTGCTGACCGACGGACGTTTTTCCGGCGCAACGCGCGGCGCTGCCATCGGACACATCTCGCCGGAGGCTGCCGAACGAGGTCCGCTGGCCATCGTCCGCGATGGCGATCGGATTCGTATAGACATCCCCAACCGCGCGCTCACCCTGGAAGTGGCGGAAGGGGAGATCACCCGCCGTCTCGCCGAACTGCCACCGTGGGAACCTTCCGTCAGGGGCGGCTACCTGCGCCGCTACGCCCAGGCAGTCACTTCAGCCAGCACTGGTGCGGTGTTTCGAGAGTAGGTCTCGCAGAGTGACAGGAGGAAGCAGACTATGAAACTAACAGGCGCACAGATAGTGTGGGAGAGCTTGGTGCGCGAGGGCGTGGAAACCGTTTTTGGCATTTCGGGCGGGGCCGTGATCCATCTGTATCATGCGTTGCCTGATTATCCGATCCACCACGTGCTCATGCGTCACGAGCAGGCCGCAGCCCACGCCGCCGATGGTTACGCTCGCGCCACAGGCCGCACTGGTGTCTGCATTGCTACCTCTGGCCCCGGTGCCACCAACCTGGTTACCGGCTTGGCCACAGCGTACATGGACTCGTCTCCGGTCGTGGCCATCACCGGTCAGGTGCCCACGTCTGTGATCGGGACCGATGCCTTTCAGGAAGTGGACATAACTGGCATCACCTTGCCCATCACCAAACATAACTACCTGGTCACCGACATCGAGGAGCTATCCACGGTGGTCAAGGAAGCATTTCATATCGCCCGCACGGGGCGACCGGGACCGGTGCTCATCGACATCGCCAAGGACGTCCAGGCCGCCGAGACCGAATACGACTACCCGGACGAGCTTCACCTGCCTGGGTATCGCCTCTCGCAAGACGACTTCACGCTTCCGGTCCGACAGGCTGCGCAGATGCTCAACGAGGCCCAGAGACCGCTGGTTGTCGCCGGACATGGCGTGGTGTTGGCGGGAGCCGAGGATGAACTTCTGGAACTGGTCCAAAAGGCCAACATCCCGGTCGTCAGCACGCTGCTGGGCATCGGCGCAATTCCAGAAACGCATCCGCTCTGTCTGGGGATGGGAGGAATGCACGGTGAAGCCTACGCCAACAAGGCGCTGAGCCAGGCCGACGTTATCGTCGTCCTGGGCAGCCGCTTCGATGACCGACTGACCGGGCCAGTCAGCAAGTTTGCCCGCCAGGCGCGGATCATCCACGTGGATGTGGACCCTGCGGAAATCAACAAGAATGTGCCCGCCGACCTGGCCGTGGTGGGCGATGTGAAGGACGTGTTGCCTGCGCTCATCCTCTTGGTCGAGGCCAACAGTCATCCGGAGTGGCTGAGGATCGTCCAGGAATGGCGCAACGAATCGGCGGAGAGGGACATTCTGTCCCAGGAAACGGATAAGCTGATGCCGCAATACGTCGTGCGGCAGATCTGGCACGCCACACAGGGCAACGCGGTCATGGTATCTGATGTAGGGCAAAACCAGATGTGGGAAGCGCAGTACTTCGTCCACCACCGGCGACGGGGCTTGCTCTCGTCGGGTGGTCTGGGAACGATGGGATTTGCGCTGCCGGCAGCCATCGGCGCCCAGATGGGCCTGCCCGGCGAACAAGTATGGGTCACCGTCGGAGACGGCGGTTTTCAGATGAACATCCAGGAACTGGCGACGGTCGTCCAAGAGAAGCTGCCCATCAAGATTGCCATCCTGAACAACGGCTACCTGGGAATGGTGCGCCAGTGGCAGCAGATGTTCTTTGGGGGCCGTTATTCCGGCACACCGTTGCTGGGACCGGATTTTGCCCGCGTCGCGGAGGCCTATGGCATCTCCGGACTGACCGTTCGGGAGAAGATCGACGTCGTTCCAGCCATCGCTCAGGCCCTGGCCACCGATGGCCCGGCCTTGATTGATTTCCGTATCGAGCAGGAGGAGAACGTCTATCCCATGGTCACTCCCGGATCGCCCGTTCACGACATGATCCGCCGGCCCGTACCAGCAGAGGATCACGAGTAGAGGAGAAGGTGAAGATGGTGAGACACACGTTGATTGCCCTTATGGAAGACAAACCTGGTGTGCTCAGCCGGGTCTCCAGCCTGTTCCGCCGTCGCAACTATAACATCGAGAGCCTGACGGTGGGCCACAGTGAGACACCAGGCATCTCGCGCATGACCATCGTCGTCAGCGGCGACGACCGCGTCGTCGAGCAGGTAGTGAAGCAACTGTCCAAGCTGGTCAACGTCACGCAAGTGGTGGACGTGAGCGGTGAGGCCACCGTGATCCGCGAATTGGTGTTGGTCAAGGTCAGTGCCCCCCACGGCACTCGCTCTGAGATCATGGAATTGGCCAACGTCTTTCGCGCCAGGGTGGTGGACGTGGGAGCGACCTCGCTAACCGTTGAGATCACAGGGCAGGAGGACAAGGTCAACTCGCTGCTTGGGTTGTTGCAGCCATTCGGCATTGAGGAACTGGCCCGCACCGGTCGCGTGGTCATGGTGCGCAGCGGCAATGGCGGTAGCAGCAGAGCAGCCTATGTCTCGTAACAGACTCGCGGCCTGTCAGCCTGAACCGTGCAGCAGGCTTCATCAGGAACAGAGTACCAAGCACTGTCAATCTTCCAAGGAGAACATTCCATGACCAACATCCACTACGACGCCGATGCCAACCTGGAGCTTCTGGCGAACAAGAACATTGCTATCATCGGCTACGGCAGCCAGGGGCACGCCCACGCGCTCAACCTGCGCGACAGCGGTTGCCGGGTGACAGTCGGTCTGCGGCCGGGAAGCAGTTCCTGGACGGAAGCCCAGGAGGCTGGGCTGACAGTCATGTCGGTCGCCGAGGCTGCTGACTGGGCTGACGTGGTCTCGATTCTTGTGCCTGACCCCGCCCAGCCGGCGCTCTATGGTGAGGCTATTGCTCCCGGCCTCAAGAGCGGCGACACGCTGATGTTCGCTCATGGCTTCAACATTCGTTTTCATCAGATCATCCCGTCATCAGACGTGGATGTCAGCATGATCGCTCCCAAATCACCGGGGCACCGCCTGCGCGAGCTCTACCAGGAGGGTGTCGGAACACCAGCTCTGCTCGCTGTCCACCAAGATGCCAGCGGGCAAGCTCACGACGTCGCGCTGGCCTACGCCAAAGGAATCGGCTGCACGCGGGCCGGCGTTATCGAGACTACCTTCGCCGAGGAGACCGAAACCGACCTGTTCGGCGAGCAGGCAGTGCTCTGCGGCGGCGTCTCGGCGCTTGTCAAAGCCGGTTTTGAGACGTTGGTGGAAGCGGGCTACCAGCCAGAGATTGCCTACTTTGAATGCTTGCACGAGTTGAAGCTCATTGTGGACCTGATCCAGCAGGGTGGCCTGAGCTACATGCGGTACTCGGTGAGTGACACCGCCGAGCACGGCGACTACACTGGTGGCCGACGGATCATCACCGACGAGACGCGTGCCGAAATGCGCCGGATGCTGGCCGAAATTCAAGATGGCACCTATGCTCGCTCCTGGATCCTGGAGAACCAGGCCGGTCGTCCTTTCTTCAATACCGCGCGCCAGCGGGAGAAGGAGCATCTCATCGAAAAGGTGGGACGAGAGTTGCGAGCGATGATGCCCTGGCTGAATCCCAAGTGACCCGTGAAGCGCGAAACGCAAAACGTGAAGCGTGAAACGTGACTCGAGGGCTTCACGGGTCACGCATCACGCATCACGTATCACGAGATTGCTGTGCTGAGGAGAAGTGTTCTGCGATGTCACCATCCATGACGGACAGGGTTATCGTTTTCGACACCACACTGCGTGACGGAGAACAGTCGCCTGGGGCGGCGCTCAACGTCAACGAGAAGGTCGAGCTTGCCCATGCGCTGCAAGAGTTGGGGGTAGACGTTATAGAGGCGGGTTTCCCCATCTCCTCACCAGGTGATTTCCGGGCGGTGCAGCGCATCTCGCGCGAAGTCCGAGGCTGCACGATCTGCGGTCTGACACGAGCCAACAGAAAGGACATCGACGCTGCTGCAGAGGCGCTGCGGGACGCCGCTCTTCCGCGTATCCATACCGGGCTGGGGGTCTCAGACGTTCACATTCGCCACAAGCTGCGCACCACCCGAGAAGAGGCGTTGGAGCGAGGCGTGGACGCGGTCAAGTATGCCAAGAAGTCCGTGGAGGATGTGCAATACTACGCTGAGGATGCCGGGCGGGCCGAGCCAGAGTACTTGTATCAGGTGCTAGAGGCGGTCATCGTCGCTGGTGCCACCGTGGTCAACATCCCCGATACCACCGGGTACGCGACGCCCGACGAGTTCGGAGCACTCATCCGGGGCATTGTGGAGAACGTGCCCAATATCCATCGGGCTCTCATCTCCGTCCATTGTCACAACGACCTGGGCATGGCTACGGCCAACACGCTGGCCAGCGTTCGCAACGGGGCGCGGCAGATCGAGGTTACCGTCAATGGCATTGGCGAGCGCGCCGGCAACTGCTCGCTGGAAGAAACAGTCATGGCTCTCAAGACCCGCCGCGACATCTTTCGGCTGGAGACCGGCATCGACTCTCGGCGCATCTACCCGGTCAGCCGTCTGGTCAGCCAATTGACTGGCATCCCGGTGCAGCCCAACAAAGCCATTGTGGGATCCAACGCCTTCGCTCATTCCTCAGGCATCCACCAGGATGGCGTGCTGAAGGAGCGAACCACCTACGAGATCATCAACCCCCGCGATGTTGGCGTGCCCGATTCAGAGATTGTTCTGTCGGCACGATCGGGGCGGGCCGGCTTGCGCTACCGGTTGGTGGAGCTGGGTTACACGCTGGATGAAGAGCAGTTCGACAAGGTCTATCATCGTTTCCTGACAGTGGCTGACAGGAAGAAGACCGTGGATACTCGGGACCTGGAGGCCATCGTCGCCGACGAAGTGCAGATGTTCTTCGACGAAACATATCAGCTAGAGCACGTCCAAATCTCTTGTGGTGATCACAGTATCCCCACGGCCACCGTACGCATCCGGGGGCCGGATGGTCAGGTCTATTGTGATGCCGCCCATGGCGCCGGTCCGGTGGATGCTATCTACCGGGCCATCAACCGTGTCATCGGCGAGCCGAACGAACTCATTGAGTTCTCCATCCAGGCAGTGACTGAGGGCATCGACGCTGTGGGACGAGTGACCATCCGCATCCAGGCCGACGATCCTGTTCAGGAGAACGGCGTCGAACGCCGCGTCTTCAGCGGCCGCGGCTCCGATACAGATATCGTGGTCGCCAGCGCCAAGGCCTACATGTTCTCCCTGAACCGACTCATCGCTGCCCGACGCGAGGCCAGAGGATAGGCACATGGTAATGACCATCGCCGAAAAGATCCTGGGCGCGCACTCTGATCGAGAAGAAGTGTGGGCTGGGCAGTTCATTGAGGCAGCAGTGGATATTGTCCTCAGCAACGATATCACCGCGCCCATCGCCATACGCGAATTCGAAAGACTGGGCGTGGAGCGGGTGTTCGATCCCCAGCGAGTGGTCATGGTGGCAGATCACTTCGTGCCCAACAAAGACATCAGATCTGCCGAGCAGAGCCTCGCCATGCGCCGGTTCGCACAGGCGCATGGATTGCCCCATCACTTCGATGTGGGCCGCATGGGCATCGAGCACGTGCTGCTGCCGGAACAGGGGCTGGTCGTGCCCGGAGATGTCGTCGTGGGAGCCGACTCGCACACCTGCACCTATGGTGCGCTGGGAGCCTTCGCCACCGGCATGGGCAGCACGGACATCGCCGTGGCCATGGCCACAGGCCACATCTGGATGCGCGTGCCGGAGACGATCCACATCATCTATCACGGGGAGCTTCAGCCTTGGGTTGGCGGCAAGGATCTGATCCTCTATACCATCGGACTGATCGGCGTGGGCGGCGCACGCTACAAGGCCATAGAGTTTGCCGGTCCGACGGTGGACGCTCTTCCCATGTCTGGTCGCTTCACCATGGCCAACATGGCCATAGAGGCCGGTGGCAAAGCGGGACTCTTTGCTGTGGACGACGCCACGCTCGCTTATTTGGAGGGTCGCTCGACGCGCCCCTACACAGTCTATGGGGCAGACAGCGGCGCTGCCTATGCCCAAACCATAAAGATCGACGCCAGCCAGATAGAACCACAGGTGGCTTTCCCTCACCTGCCGGAGAACGCCCGGGCTGTGAGTCAGGCTGGCGAGGTGCGCATTGACCAGGTCGTCATCGGGTCCTGCACCAACGGTCGTCTGGCAGATCTGCGCGTCGCTGCCCAACTGCTGCACGGACGCCAGGTGCATCCCGACGTGCGCTGCATCGTCATTCCCGGCACTCAGCAGGTCTACCTGGACGCGATGCAGGAGGGACTGCTAAGGACATTTGTCCAGGCTGGCGCAGCCGTAAGCACACCCACCTGCGGTCCCTGCCTGGGCGGCCACATGGGCGTGCTGGCCGGCGGTGAGCGGGCGGTGAGCACCACTAACCGCAACTTTCGAGGGCGTATGGGCCACCCAGAGAGTGCGGTCTACTTGGCCGGGCCGGCAGTGGCCGCGGCGAGCGCGATAGCCGGAAGAATCGCACATCCCGCCGACATAACGTAGCATGCAACATGCAGTACGCATGTCGAGCTAAGGATTGCATTTTCATATCTCGGGCGGAGCAGGGGAATGGAAATCAAAGGTACTGTGTGGAAGTACGGCGACAACGTAGACACCGATGTGATCATCCCGGCGCGCTACCTGAACATGTCTGAGCCGGAGGAGTTGGCACGCCACTGCATGGAGGACATTGATCCAGCCTTTGCCAGCGCGGTGCAACTCGGAGACCTGATCATCGCAGGAGAGAACTTTGGATGTGGGTCATCACGGGAGCACGCGCCATTGGCCATCAAGGGATCTGGTGTGGGCTGCGTGGTGGCGAGCAGTTTCGCTCGCATCTTCTATCGTAATGCCATCAACGTCGGCTTGCCCATACTGGAGTGCCCGGCTGCCGTGAGAGGCGCGGAGAGCGGCCAGCAGTTGGGCATAGACCTGGAGACCGGCCAGGTGCGCAACATGACCACCGGTCAGGTCTACCAGGCCGAAGCATATCCTCCGTTTATGATGGCGATCATCAACGCTGGAGGCCTGGTGCCCTACACTCGGCGTCGGATTGAGGCCCAGTCTGCTAATTCGGAATGTGATGCGTGACCCGTG
>CBDURC010000090.1:0-11785 GCA_965369635.1 uncultured Anaerolineales bacterium
GGCAAATATCTGCTCAAACCGAGATACTCACGCCAGAGCCGCCCTCGAGGACGAGGGCTAAGAGCCCAAAACCTCCGATTCCGTGGCAGCTTGAGTAGTTACCCAATATGCAATAGTTGCTATCGAATGAGAAGGACAAGCTCCATGAACGACAACCCGAGCGACAACTTTGAACCGCGTATCGTCGGCTTCCTCTGCAACTGGTGCAGCTACGCCGGGGCGGATATGACCGGCACCAGCCGCATCCCTTACCCGCCCAACATCCGCATCATTCGCGTGCCCTGCTCGGGGCGGGTGGATCCCCTTTTCGTGCTCAAAGCATTCCAGGAAGGGGCCGACGGCGTGATGGTGCTGGGTTGCCACCCGGGCGATTGCCACTACAGCGAAGGGAACTACCACACTCGCCGTCGCTACGCGCTCATGCACCGCTTCCTCGATTTCGTGGGCATCGAGGCTGGCCGGCTGCACATTGATTGGGTCTCCGCCGCCGAGGGACACCGCTTCGCCAAGGTCGTGGGGGATTTCACCGAGCAGGTGCAGCATCTCGGGCGGTGGAACGGTTTGCAAAGGAGTCGCCGATGAGCGAGAGCATCCAGACCGCCATGCGCACCCGAGCCAAGGAACTGTTGGAACTGGGCGAGGTGAGCTGTGTCATCGGCTACGAGCGCAGCCCGCGGGGCCGCGTGCGCCCCGCCTTCGTCTACGATCCCGCCGACGCTGACCGCCTGGTGTGGGGTGGTACTTGCAGCCATAACTTGATGGTGTACCTGCACGACCGCAAGACGGTGCCGCGTCGAGGAGGAAACGCGAAAGGGGCGAAAGGGGAGGAGCCGCAGCGGGTAGCCGTTGTGGCCAAGCCGTGCGACGTGCGGGCGCTGAACGTGCTCCTGCATGAGGGACAAGTGGAGCGGGAGAACGTCTTCGTCATCGGCGTCGCTTGCGCAGGGATGTGTGCAGAGGGCACGGAGGACGAACTGCAGGCTCGCTGCCGCCGCTGTACGGAGCGGGTGCCCGTGTTCTACGATACGCTGGTGGGCGAACCGCCGGCCATCGAGCCAGTGGACGAGGATTGGGCCGACGTGGCCGAACTGGAGGGCAAGAGCGCTGAGGAACGGTTGGCCTTCTGGGCAAGGGAGTTCGACCGCTGCATCCGCTGCTATGCCTGCCGCCAGGCGTGCCCAGGCTGCTACTGCTTCGAGTGTTTGGCTGAGCAGGTGGAACCGCTCTGGATGGGCATCGCCATCGAGTTGCCCGAAAAGGCCTTCTTCCACATCATGCGGGCCTACCACCTGGCGGGCCGCTGCGTGGAATGCGATGCCTGCGAGCAGGCCTGTCCCATGCACATCCCGCTGAGTCTGCTGAACCGCAAGTTCGCCAAGGAGGTGGCGGCGCTCTTCGGCTACCGCGCCGGAGGCGACCCCGAGACGCCGCCGCCCCTGGCGACCTTCCGCAAGGACGAGGAGCTGCCGCTATGAAAGTCACCAGCAGAGAGCAACTGGCCACCTGGCTCGACGGCTTGCGCGAGCAGTACACCGTGATCGCCCCTCGCTTGGTGGAGAGCGAACTTCTCTACCGTCCCATTGCGTCCAGCAGCGACGTGGTGTTCGATTTCCAGCGCACGGCCCTGTCGCCCAAGACCTGCCTTTTGCCCAGCACAGAACTGCTCTTCGAGATCGAGAAGCGGGGCGGCGAGGTGGCGCTGAGCGAGGCCACGCTGGAAAGGGAGCAGGTGCTCTTCGGTGTGCGCCCCTGCGATGCCCGAGGCTTGCGCGTGCTGGACGCGCTGCTGGTGGAGCACGAGCCTTCGGACGCCTATTACGCCGAACGGCGGCGCAAGACGACGCTGGTGGGGCTCGCCTGCCCCCGCCTGTGGCCCGAATGCTTCTGCACCAGCATTGGCGGCGCGCCCGACGACAGCTCCGACGTGGACATCATGCTCTACCAGGTAGATAGTGGGTATCTGATACTGGAGACTACCGAGAAGGGAACAGCGCTGCTGGCGGGGCTGAATGCCAAAGAGACAGATCGGCCTGCACCCGCTTCCGACAGGTCTGGCCAACAAGTGGACGTGCTGGAACCCGAGGCCTGGCCTGCCCTCTTCAACGAGTTCTACTGGAACCGCCTGGCCGAGCGCTGCCTGAGCTGCCACGCCTGCACCTACGTCTGCCCTACCTGCCGCTGCTTCGACGTGCGGGACTACACGACGGCGGCCGGTCCCGGCGGCATCCGCATCGAGCGACTGCGCAGTTGGGATAGCTGCATGGCCTCGGCCTACCGCCGCATCGCCGGTGGCCACAATCCCCGCCCGCAGAAGATGCATCGGCTGCGCAACCGCTACTACTGCAAGTTCAGCTACTGCCCACAGGACTTCGGCGCCGTCGCCTGCGTAGGTTGCGGGCGCTGCATCGCCGTTTGCCCCGTGGGCGTGGACATCGTGGAGATGCTAGAGGACGTTGCCGCGCTGGCGGCTGCTGCAGCTGAGGAACAGTAGAGGGAAACAAGTAGACAAGGGGAGGGCCAATGAACGAGAGAAACAACCCGTTGCGCCCGTATCTGGGTACACTGGCCGGAATCAAGGACGTGGCCCTGGACATCAAGTTGTTTCAGATCGAGTTGAAGAACGGGCAGCAGTTTGACTACCGCCCCGGCCAGTTTGCCTTCGTCTCCGCCTTCGGCGTGGGGGAGGCACCCTTCGGCCTAGCTTCTACTGCCGAGCGCAGCCAGGTGCTGGAGTTCGCCGTCAACCGTGTGGGCACGGTAACCGATGCGCTGCACAGCCTGGAGCCGGGAGCGGTCGTCGGCGTGCGGGGGCCGTTGGGCAACTGGTTCCCCATGGACCAGATCAAAGGCAAGAACGTCGTCGTCCTCGGCGGCGGCATCGGCGGCGCGCCGCTGCGCCCGGTGATCCACAACATCCTCGACAGCCGCGACGACTACGGCAACCTGACCGTCCTCTGGTCGGCACGCAGCCCTTCGCTCCTGATCTTCACCGACGAGTACGACGAGTGGTCCGCAGCTCCGAACACCGAACTGCATGTGACTGTGGATGAGGGTGATGAGCAATGGACGGGCAACGTGGGGCTGATCACGCAACTGCTGGAGCAGGTCGCCCCTTCGCCGCAGGACGCGGTGGCCATCATCTGCGGCCCGCCGATTATGATCAAGTTCACCGTCCTGATGCTGGAGAAGCTGAGCTTCAAAGCCGCGCAGATGCTCATGACCCTGGAAGCGAAGATGAAGTGTGGCATTGGCAAGTGCGGGCGCTGCAACATGGGGGAGAAGTTCGTCTGTGTGGATGGTCCTGTGTTCTGGTATGCTGAGGTCGCCCGATTCTTGGAAAGCTTCGTGTAGGCTCCTGGCCAGTGGGAGAAAGGGGGGGAACATGTTACTGGAAGCCCTTCGTCGGTGCGAGCTGTTCACCGAACTAGAAGACGAGGAACTGGAGTTGATCGGGCCGCTGTGTCGCCAGAGAGTGTACGAGGCCGGTGAGACCATCTTCACTGCACAGGAGCGTGCCGAAGAGCTGTATATCCTTCAGGAAGGGCGGGTGGCGCTGCAGATCCAGTTGCGCTCCGCCGTGGAGCTCGGCGGGAACGTCACCATTGGGGAGATGGAGCCCGGTCGCGTCTTCGGCTGGTCGTCCATGGTAAAGCAGCAGCGGTTCACCGCCACGGCCCGCGCCGTCGAACGGGCAAAAGTGTGCGCCATCCCGGCAAGTGAACTCAACACCTTGTTCCATCAACACTCCCACATCGGCTTCGTGGTCATGAAACAGATGGCCAATGTCATCTCCTCCCGGCTGCGCCACACAAGGGAGGAGCTAGAGAAGAGAGCCTCGGCCGGCGGTTAGCAGGCTGCAATAAAGCCCGGTTTCTCCGAGGAACCGGGCTTTCCCATTTCGCTTCTCGATTTCGATGGAATCACGCGTTGTTCAGGCTCCTCTGGGCAACTCGAACACGAACTCGCTCCCCTTCCCCATCTCCGATTTCAGCCAGATCCGGCCTTCAGCGTTCTCGATGATACGCTTCACGAGACTCAAACCGATGCCAGTCCCGATGGCGGA
Organism: uncultured Anaerolineales bacterium; assembly: GCA_965369635.1. Classification (GTDB taxonomy): domain Bacteria; phylum Chloroflexota; class Anaerolineae; order UBA3071; family UBA3071; genus UBA3071. The sequence goes on from CBDURC010000090.1 coordinate 4,064, forward strand.
GATTCTGCGGGCGTTCTTGGCTCGGAAGAAATCGCTGAAGATTTTGGGCTGGTCTTCATGGGCGATGCCGATGCCGGTGTCCCGCACGGAGCCCCTCACGGATGCCTCATTGGCGCTCAGCGAGGCCACGATGATACCGCCCGGTTCGGTGTATTTGATAGCGTTGCTCAGAAGGTTAGTCCACACCAACTTGATTCGGTCTGCGTTGACCCATACTGGCGGTACGTCGGGCGCGATATCCATTCCCAGGAACAGGTCCTTGCTCTCCGCCTCCACTCGCATCAGATCGACCACATCTTGTAAGATGTCGGCTAGCTGAGTCAACTCCCTCTCCTTCGCCTGGAACTCCTCCTCCCTGGCCTTGGCCAGCATCAACAGTTCGTTGATCAGGCTCAGCATTTCGGTGACACGCCGTTTGGCGCGCAGAAGAATGCCATGTGCTTGCTCCGGCGAAGCATATCCCCCCGTGGCCAGGTCCAGGCAACTGTAGATGGTGTTGAGAGGCGCCCGCAACTCGTGACTGACCAACATCATGAAGCGGGTTCGCTCCTCATCTACCCTTCTCAGCCTCGTGGTGACCGCTTCCAGTTCATGGCTCCTTCCTGCGGCTGCCTTGCTGCCCCTCAGCAGTTCGCGCTCCTTGGTCCTCAGTTGCGCACTGATGGACGAGGCCACGTAGACGGCTGCAAACAACGTGATGACGACGGCAAGGACCCTAATCAGCAGGTAGGGTAGTTGGCGGTGGAGACCGAGGCCGACCAGACCGGGCAGCGTGTAGTGGGGGATCAGCCCTGTGTACTCGAGCAGCGCCAGCGAGGCGAAGAGGATCGAAGCAAAGCCCGCTACCGCGAAGCTCGTCCTGCGTGGCAGGAGGACACTGGCGAGGATCACGTGAAGCACGAAGAACATGGCATAGGGGTTCTCAACGCCACCGGAGAAGTGAAGGAGGGCCGCCAACGCCAAGAGATCCAGCACGATCTGCACGCCGGCAAAGAGCAGGGTGCGCCGCCACCTGCCTGGTGCTGCCTCATCAGCTTGCAGGTTGCGCGCGTAGAGGAGAAAGAGCAGGTTGTAGAGGGCTATGGCGGCGACGATGGCAACCAATGGACCGACGGGAAGAACGCCGGGGAAGAGGGTATTGGCCACGAGGATGGCCGTCAGCGCCCCCACCACCGCCAGCCAGCGCAGCCGCAGAAGCCAGTCAATGCGTTCTATCAGTTCGATGTGGAAAGAGAGTTGCTCTTCCAACGGAGAATCCAGTCCGCGCCCACTGCTTCAGCAGAGTGGGGCGTGATCACAATCGGCACATGGGTAGGTTAGTATATTGGTAGACTGGTAAGCTGGCAGATTCGTGAAGCCTTGCCCCCCCCAGTCTACCAATGTACTGGTCTATCAGGATGCCGCACAGCTAAGCTGCCGGCTTTGCCGCATACTTATTGGCAAACTCCAGCAGACTGGGTATGGAGACAGGTTTGTTGAGGAACATCCTGCTGTGCAGATAGCGGTCCTGGGGGAACTGTTCGGCGTACGGCGAGTCGATGATGGAGGACACGATGACGATCGGAATGTCCCGCAGTTCAGGATCTTCCCACATCACCTCACTGACATACACCCCCTCAGTGGGACTGACCATGATGATATCCAAGAACACCAGGTCTGGCTTGTGCTCTCTCATCGAAGTCAGGCCCTGATCGCCGTCGGCTGCGGTGATCACCTGAAAGCCGTCTGCCTGCAGGGTTATCCTCACGACTTCCGAGAAGTCGGGGTCGTCGTCAATAATCAGCACTGTGCCCTTCGTGGCCATGTCTTCCTCCCAAGCGCGGTAGATGCTAGTGTGATGGATGAACGGGTCGCTGTGTCAATTATACCCTATAGTAACGGTAGATGTCAAGGATGGCGGACGGGGTTGCAGGATCGTTCAGTGCCTGGGATTCCCGGCCAAGCCTTTCAGCCGAGGTGGCTGGCAAAGGCCATCAGTCATCAGCGGTCACCAGCACACCGCCAGGTGGCAGATCGCCGGGGCCGAGGATCACACCGCCGCCGGCCGCTCCGCCCGACTTCCCCCCAATGGGTGGAGCTTCGGCCAGCGGCTTCTCTGCCTTGATCTTCTGCAACAACGCCGAAAGCGCCTCGTGCTCCACCACGCTGAGCCTGTACCGCAACGCCCGCTCTGTGAGATGCTTTGCTAAGGCGATCTGCACCACGTCCATCAGCTCCTCGTCGCTGGCGAAACGGGTCCATGTGACGCCTACGTCTCTCATGAACGCCTCGGCAGCAGGGGTGTGGAGCACGTCCTTGGCGTAGGCCAGAGGCTTCTTGCCTGCCCGCCAGGCAACGTCCCACTCCACACCTGCCGGCGCGGCGATGTCGCGGCCCAGCAGGAACAGGTAGAGGTCACAGGCGGTCGCCGCTTCCAAGGCCGGCTGCAGCGGCTCGCCGCGGCGTGGCGTGCGCTTGATTTCCCAGCCGATGGAGACCGGCAGCCGTGCCACCACCTGGCCGACGATCTCCCGCTCGGGTTCCAGATCGGGTGTGGCGCTGACGAACAGAAACACTCGGCCCGGCATCTAGCAGTCCCCTCGTTTGCTTCTGACTTCCTGTTCTTCTTGCTTCCACAACTGGCGGGTGATCTGCATGTGCCCCAGGTGCAGCGCCGTGTGCTCCAAGGCATGGGCCAGGCACCACGCGCCCGTGAACTGGCGCCCGTCGCGGGGCGATACGTACGTCTCCTCCAGGGCTGGCAGCGTCAGCTCTTCCAGTACGGCCTGGCTATGGGCCAGGGCAGCGGCGAGGCGGGCCTTCAGCGCGGCGCCATCCAAGCCGTGCGTGCGGAACTCGGCGGCCCGGTCCCGCCCCGACGGTTCCCCACCGACCACATCGCCGATCCAGTAGTGCTCGGCGCCGGCCACGTGGACGGCCAGGACGGTGATCGGGTTCATGTCCGGCCCCGGCACCCAATCCAATGCCGCCTGCGGCAGCCCCTCGATGGTGCGCTCGATGCCCGCGTGCAGGGCTTGCAGCCGTTGCCAATAGTCCTCAAGTATGAGCGACATCCGCGCCTCCTGACTCACGACCCGGTTCGTGGCTCATTCTTCTCCCTTCATCGCCGCAATCTCTCCACGTGAGAGGATGAGGACATCAACCATTGCTCCTAGCCAACCTGGAGACTCTCTAAATGGCTCTTAGGACGATCTTACTCCTAACCCATTCAACGAATTCCTCGTAAGAGCAATCTCCCTCAGATCCAGCAATTCGGAGAGCGACCTCCTCTATCTCGTCATCCATGGCATCTAGCCGATAATCGTTCAACCTGAGCATGGCCTCCAAGGCAGACATTCCAGTCCGCTTGTTGCCATCCCAGAAAACGTGACCTCTGATGATGATCCAGGCTAGCCAAGCTGCTTTCTCTGCCAGGGATGGACAACGGACAACACCAAAGAGTGGGTACCGAATTGCTTCAAGCACCCACTCCAGACTACCTTGATTCAGCAGATTCTCGGGTTCAAAGAACTCCCCGCCAGTGCTTTCAAGATGACGACGATTGAGCCCGACGATGTTCTCGCGAGTCGGAAACCTCAAAGATCAGCTAACCTCTTCCACAGTTCCGCACGGTCGCGCAGGATTTCCTCTACCACCTCATCCCATGTGTTGTCTTGTGCTGGCTGGATGGCGATGTCTCCACCATTGAGACTTACATAGCCGCTTATGGTGCGTTCCTCCTCTGCCTGCACAATCAGTGGCCAGCGAGTTGTAGTTTGTGACGAGGGGCTGGGACGGATATCTTCTCTGAACAATGCCAGTTCCTGCAACATCTCACCCTCCTTTCTCCACCTCCCAAGACTTTCGCGAGATCCATCTGAACTCTCTTTGGGTGACAGCTGCAATCTCTATCTCTCCCCCACAGAGTTCTGGTCCAACTACAAATCGGTATCGCCCCACCGCCACGTTGAGCAAGTAACGGGCATAATCAATAGCGTCCTGCAGAGGCATCACAGCGAATGGAACCTGATACTGTAGTGGAGCCAACGCTTCACGCACATCATTCTTGGGAATGCCAAATCTTTCCGAAACGATCTCGATGACAGCGTCATCCCGTCCCCAATGCAATCGAACAATGGGTTCTGTCGTGCCAAACCAGCTAGCACCAAAATCTGGCTTGCCGTCACGTTCAGGGCGCTGATCATGTACCACCTCATCAAGTGGCAAGACAAAGCGCCAGATTTCTGGAAAGAATGCCTCTGGCGAGTACCCGGCTACTACTAAGCCCAATCCAGGGCGTCGTTCCTTAGGTAGATCTTTGAATTCTTCATCATAAACTTTGGTGAAATGCTCGCGCAGTCCCTCCGCACATGCATGTACTTTGAAACTGTCTTCATCATGCCTATCTCCGTACTGCTCTTGAGATTGCCAACCCTTAGCATACTCCCACTGGCGCACAAGGCTCTCTACTGTGCGCAGCCCGACAAAGGCCTGACCCCATGTGAATAGACCGATCGGGAAGTCTCCGATCTGCAAGAGTTTCTTGGCATTGAGGAAGGTCTTGAGAACGCCTTCTTGGACACCACCAGGACCTTCGACTCGCCCGCGCAGAGTCGCTGCACTGTCAGCGCCGAGGACCAGTCCTTCACTGACTTTGACTACAATACCAACACTCATAGATTATCTCCTCCTGATGTTATCAAATATAGCACAATCTAGCGTGAAAGTCAACATTCGCCAGACCTCTCCAAAGGGCAATCGCATTCTGTTTTGAGCTTCCCACAACCGTAGGATTCAGGAACGGTTTCTTGCGCACGGCTCACCACAGAGTGCACATTCTTGCGCCCTTATCCCCACCTCGTGGGTAATCCTATCGAGAATGCGAGCCCTATCCCCTGTATCAATACCGCTTCTCCACAATCGCAATCTCCTCCTCCGTCAACCCATACAACTCGTACACCAGCGCGTCAATCTGCCGGTCGGTGGCCTCGATCTGCCGCTGGTAGAGGGTCTTGTCGGCGGGGATGGTGGCAGCGGCCAGTTTCTCGTGCAACGCTACAGGGCGACGTCCGCCGGGTCGCAAGATCAGACAGTTGCGTAAGAGGGTACTGCCTGGTATGTCGCCGGCCGGTACACAGGCTCTGGAATCGGTTTGCCCTCAACGCGGGCTGCCTCGAGCCAGGCTGCTTTGGCAATCTCAACCTGCCTGAGCGCCTCATCAGACGTGTCGCCGAAGGCAGAGCAAGCTTCCAGATCGGGGATGTCTGCGAAGTATCCGCCGTCTTCTTCGCTGTAGAAGATATTGATGTGATAAGCGCTCACGTCCACCTGTATAGGCAGTTCGTCCCAGGTACGACCTTGAAGCAGCCGCCCAGCACGTTTCTTTCTGACGCCACCCCATTGCTTGAAAAAGAAAGAGACATGGGCCGCTAGACATTGATCCCTGATATCAACCGCCCACTCCTCCATCATAGGTCTTGCTCCAGGTCCCGACTCACCGCCGACGATAACCCAATCAACGTTACGCAGGTTGAGTTTCGGTAACGGCCCTAGCAAAGGCTCTAGCGAGAGAAACTTGACCAAGGCCCCTGTTTGCCTGAGATGGTCAATGCGAAACGTGTAGTCTTTGTTCTCGACACTGACCCCCATCCACACATTGGGAGGCCAACTGATTTCCTGATTCAATTCGAGCAATCTTTTGGATCGCTTGGTGAGCACCTGGAATGTGTGCCACGACGCGCGGCGCATAACGTCAAAGACCTCGTGGATGAATTCGAGCGACACATCATGGTGGAAAAGATCGCTCATAGAGTTGACAAAGACCATCTGCGGCTTTTTCATAAGCAGCGGAGCCTCAAGCACGTGCTCGTGCATAGTCAGTCTGAAACCATTGGCGTATTTGGGCTGACCCATTGCCTGCAGTCGCAGCGCCATACGTTCGGCATAACAGTGTGCACATCCGGGGCTGATCTTTGTGCAGCCCGTAAGGGGATTCCACGTAGACTCGGTCCACTCAATACTCGAATGCGATGCCATAGCCCTCACCCTCCCTGTAGCATTTCACCCGGACCCCAACAAAACTCTGAAGATATAATAGCACAAATGTTCCATTCTGCAAAATCAAAGAAAGCGTATCTGACCATGTACATCTCTGCGAGTCACCTTATGCCAAAAGTCATGACCAAGCGAATGCTTGCTAGCAAACAATAGTCGGTAGAGAGGGGCTCTCCTTCTTGTGTTACGGATAAGTGGTTCATCCCCGACCTCATCGTCTCGGAAGACCTCTTTGTAGCCCAGGTCTTGTAGCCTCTCTTTGTAATGATCCATAAGCAGCCGGTGGATTCCGAATCGCGTTGGTTTGTTCCGGCACTTCTCGTAGATCTTGCGCCACTCTGTTCCTCCAAAGAATCGATCAACCGCAGTTTGACCGGTAGACTTGAAGGCCTGTCCCATATACCGATTCAAGCCACCCTGGGGATAGTGGATGATCAAGTCCATCTTATAGGGTTGGGCGAGGGCGGCCACCGTATCCCAGTGCAGGTCCAAACCGTCGGGGTCGAGGAAGGCCAGGTTGAGCGACGACCAACTGCCGGGTATGCGCTCGTGGTCTATGGCCAGAATGTATTCTACGATTTCTCGCACAATCTGGTTGCTGTCGCCGACCAAGCATTGAACGTGGTCATAAACTGAGGCAACGCTACACCGCTGCTTCAGTGCAGCGATGTTATCGGCGTCCTTATCCACGAAAGAATAGTCGGTGAATGGATGTGGGGTCGTTAAGGCGAGCAATGGCGAACCCAAGTGTACGGCTCCTGTCTCGGACACAAGGCACTTTCCTGGCCCGGCGAAAAGATCTATGTAATGCCTCTTGCGCCACGGTTTATCGCGCATCGAGGTCTCAAAGATGTCGATGTACCGTCGCAGATAGTCGAGTTTTTCCGCCACCCAGGGGCCTGATGAGCGCATAGGTAAACCGTCATCCTCGGGTTGTAGGTAGTGGTGCATATATCTTCTCCTTAGCGCCTTTCGCTCCATTTCTCGCTATTCGTGATTCAACCACCCTCCACCACCGCAGTCTCTTCCTCCGTCTGTTGTTCTAAGTCAGTCGCTTACTGTCGCTTTCTCCTGCTCTGAGGCCAGCATGTGTAGCTCGTCAAGCAGCAAGAAGGTCTTCAATGAATTCTCCTCACTGCCGTAGTCCACTTCTACGCCATGCAGAATCGCATGGCGGTGCAAGGATCGCTCTTCCACTACGCCTCGCTTCTGTAGTTCCATGGCAAAAGCTGCAAAGTCAATCCATGTGTAGAGCTGCTCAAGTACCTCCATTGCCACATCCCTCCCTACTGCATCCAGGTCACTATGATCCTGCTGTACTATCATCTTAATCTCGCTGGCAATCTTTTTGCCACTGCCGGGGATGGTGCCAAGTATTGTTGCGCCAATTCCTTCAACATGGGGTAGTAGCGCAGGTACAGACAGAGTATACTTGCCACTCAGATGTGCCTCAAGAGCATCATCAATAATGTGCCTTCGCCGGCCAAAATACTCAACGTCGTACCACTCGCCAACCATTTCATTCAAGAGCGCTCCGTTATCTTCACGAAATGCTTCAAGGATGATCTGCTTGATGACAGCAGGCTGAAGTTTGCCGGCATCTCTTGATGATTTTGCCTTTGCCCAAACTGTTATCGGCATAGAAGGGGATAGCCAGAATCCAGCCTGGGCAAAGATGGGTTCCATCTC
>CBDURC010000091.1:0-11625 GCA_965369635.1 uncultured Anaerolineales bacterium
GGACGGTCAAGCCATTCAGCGACAAAACGGCTGTAGCTGGTAAGGGACTTCAGCGGGTTGTGGCTCATTGGTCAGTACGCCGGCTGCAAGCGTAGCGCTTCGACCAATTCGCGTTGCTGGAGCTGTGCGGTATAGGCTTGCTTGCGCCGCAACCACGTCTCGTAGATGCCCTTCCAACGGCTGAAATCAGCACGGCTCTCGTCGTACTCGTCATAGCGGGCCAACTTGCCGGACATGAGAGCCGCATAGAAATCCTCGCTGAGGATGCCGTACTTCTCTTCGTAGAGCGTCATACGACGCTCCAGCAACTTCATCTCGATAACCAGCTCATGAATATCCATGTTCTCCTCCAACAAGGCTGCTGCTCTTGACTCTACCGTTGCCGATCACGTTGATCACCACAGCATCAGCTTCGCCTGACGACACTATTCTACACAGACTGAGAGAAAGAGCAACTCATGGTCCGACACGCGCGCGCTGCCTCCACGTAATGCGCCGCCGCGTGGCGGATACGCTCCCGCTGCTCCTCGCTCACTGAACCTACCACCCTGGCCGGAATGCCCAGGGCCAGCGAACCCACCGGGATGACGGTTCCCTCCGTCACCACCGCGCCGGCGCCGACGATGGACCCACTGCTGATGACCGCACCGTCGAGCACGGTGGCCCGTATGCCAATGAGCACATCGTCTTCCACCGTGCAGCCGTGCAGAACGGCCCCGTGCCCCAACGTCACCCGGTCGCCAACGCGGCAGGGATGCGTCCCCTCTACGTGGATGATGCAACCATCCTGCACGTTTGTCTGGCAACCGATGACGATGGGCGCCAGATCTCCCCGCAGCACCGCCCCGTACCACACGCTGGAGCACTCACCGATGGTCACGTCTCCCAGGATCACCGCCCCTGGGGCGACGAAGACCGTGGAATGGATCAATTCCAGATGATGTTCGCAGTCAATCATCGTTCTGACCCCGCCATCGCCAGCCGCCGGGCACCCGTTCCAGATCCCAGAGCGCCTTGGCCTCCTCGACGCGAGCCTGCAGGCGAGCGTGGGTGCCTTCCACTTCATACAACGGCACGCCGTCCTCAATGATCTCACACAGGAAGGGAGCGCCAGCGGCCAGACGTGTCTCTATCTCCGTCAGGGTCTTCACCAACGGTTGCACCAGACCGTCGCTGTGCTCGTAAACATCCAGCCAGTCCACCGACTCTCGTGTGACCACGAGAACATCCGCGTCACTGTGCGACGTGAAATCACCCTTGGCCAGCGAACCGAAGAGCAGGATGAGCAACGGGTCCAGCGCCCGCACGTCGGCCACAAACCGCTCCACCGACGCCCAATGCGCGTACTCAGGATATTTGGCTTTCAACGAAATAGCATAACTGCTCGCCATATTCCACGCACCTCCTGGCAGTCTCCTCGTCGTAGAACTGCGCCGGATACCCCTCGGCGAAGCTATTGGGATAGCGCGGCTGGATGTAGTGCCGATCCAGTTCTCGGGCCAGAGGCCAATACTCTGGCGGCACGGGCACTAACTCCTCCACCCGCCCCAAGAGATGGATCAGCGTGTGCCCCCTCACCTCCAGATGGTGAAACAGCAACAGCGCTTTCAGCGACTTCTCCGCAGCCTGCTGCGCCTGAAAAGCACTCCACTCATAGTTCCCGGCGGCCAGGCTGTCCTCTGCCGCCTTGAGATCCCGCCTGGCTTGCGCCAGCCAGTCCTGATGTCTCCGTGCCATGATTGCCTCCTCCTCTCTCATTCTCCCTTCTCCCTCCCGCTGACCCAGATCACACAACCGGCCACACGTGTGACGGCTGCCTGGAAAACAGCACGTTCAGCAGCGCCCGTGCCTCGTCGCTGCCAGCCCAGCAGTCGGTGAAGGCGTAGTCCAGCTCTTCCAGCGTTCGATAGCCGAACAGCAATTGCAGAAACGTAAGGTCGGGGAAGGCCACGGCGCCGTCATCGGCCTGCGTCGGCTCCCAGGGCTCCACGTCAGTCAGCCGTCCCTGCGCGAACACCAGTCGCAGCCCATCCCGATAGAAGCTGATCTTCAGATCGCCGCTGTGTCCCACGAGCACCGATTCCGCCAGCCGCCGCTCCAGCACCGGCGTCACGTGGTGCAGGAAGTCAGGCAGATCTGGCACCCGCACGTACCAGGCGTAGGGCTTCTGCGTGTGTGGCAGCCGGCTGTGCATCACCTGGTAGACCGGGTGCTCTGTCCCCAGCCAGAAGGCGAAAGCACCCATCTCCTGCTTCTCTCGTTTGGCGCACTCTTCGCCCGTCGCCCACAGATAGCGAATCACCGTCGGCGTCACAGCCAGCCACGACAGGCCCGGCTTCAGCTCGTAGAGCGACGTTCCCATCCTCTGCCTCCGCAGGCCCGTCCAGTGCGTGAAGAAACCAACCCGCTCGCCCTCCACCGTCTCGACTAAACGGAGTTCCTGCCGATCCTCGTTCTTGTCGCTGCGGCCATTCAACTCGTACCGCCACAGGGCTTCGTCGCGAACGCAGGCCACCAGATATCGCTCGTTCCCCTGTTCGTACACGTGCGCCATGAAGCCCAGATCGGCCTCCGTAGCCAAGCGCACGCGATAGGGCTCCTCCTCGCCCTCCTTCAGCTTGGGCAGTTGCGGCTTGTAGCCGACGCGCCCGCCGCCTATCTCCAGCGCCATCTCATAGCCAAATTGGCGATAGAACCAGGGGATACCGGTAATGGCCTGCAGCTTCTCACCTCGCTGGGCGCTCCACTCGTGGATCACCTCGAACTGGGCACTCACCAGCCCCCGCCGCCGGTAGTCTGGATGCGTGCCCACCAGCTCCGGCCGCCCGACCCCGAACTCGATCCCGCCATATGACCAAGTCTGTGAGATCAGATTGGCCGACGAGACAATGGCGCCGGTGTTCGTGTCCTCGACCAGCGTGAAGTCAGCTACATTGAACGTGGGGTGACTGCGTTCAGCCAGGTCCCGCGTCAAGGCCGCGACGGTTTCGGCCAGTTCTTCACCAGGATCGCGGTGGACGTCGCCATTGAAAGCGACGAGCCGTTCGGCATCCGCCGCCGTCGCCCGTCGCAGGATCAACCCATCCCCCAGAATAACCTGCTCTTCTTTGCTCATACCTCCAACCCCAACTGCTCTTCCTCAGCCTTAGCCTCAGCCTCAATCATCGCCAACAACCTCGCCTCATCAATCACTGTCACACCCAGCTTGTGCGCCGCATTGGTCTTCGTCCCCCCCGGCTTGTCGCCCGCAAGCAAGTAGCTGGTTCTGCGGCTCACCGAGCCGGTAACCTTGCCGCCATGTTCCTCAACGAGCGCTTTGGCCCGCTCTCGGCTCATGCTGGGCAGCGTGCCCGTGATGACAAAGGTCAGCCCCGCCAGCGGCAGCGGTCGTCCCGTCTCCGCCACCTCTTCGGTCAAACGCAGGCCAGCCGCCCGCAGCCGCGCCACGAGCCGGCGGTTGCGCTCCTGCCCAAACCACTCCACGATGCTGCTTGCCGTGTGCGGCCCCATGCCCTCGATCTCCTCCAGCTCCTCCGGTGTGGCGGTCACCAGCCGGTCCAGTGAGCCGAAGTGGTGCGCCAGTCCACCCGCCACCGTCCAGCCAACGCCTCGAATGCCCAGTGCCGTCAGCAGCCGCGCCAGCGACCCATCCTTCGTCGCTTGGATGGCCGACAGAAGGTTATCGGTGCTTTTCTCGGCGAAGCCTTCCAGCGCCAGGATCTCCTCCCGTTTCAGGATGTAGAGGTCGGCGGCATCGCCCAGCAATCCCTTGTCCACGAAGAGCCTCACTGTGCGCGCTCCCATACCCTCTACGTCCATGGCGTACACGAAGTGCGCGATGCGCTCCACCCGCTGCGCCGGGCACGCGGGATTGAGGCAATAGACCGCCACCTCCCCTTCCGGTTTGACCACCGGCTCGCCACACGAGGGGCAGCGCTCCGGCGGCTCGATCACCCGCTCCTGCCCCGTGCGCAAGTCCACCACGGGCCCGATGACGTGAGGGATGACGTCACCAGCCCGCTTGATCCGCACGACGTCGCCGACCCGGATGTCCTTGCGAGCGATGTCCTCAAAGTTATGTAGACCTGCGTGCTGGATGGTCACGCCGCCAACCTCCACCGGTTCCAGGATGGCCACAGGGTTGAGGGTGCCGACGCGGCCGACGTTGACCTCCACGTCCAACAGGCGGGTGGTCGCTTCGCGAGCGGAGAACTTGTAGGCCACGGCCCAGCGCGGCTCCCGCCCGACGACGCCCAGCCGCGCCTGCGTGGTCAGATCGTCGATCTTGACCACGACGCCGTCGGCCTCGTAGGGTAAGATGTCCCGCTTCTCCATCCACTCATGGCAGTAGCTCACAACCTCCTCGAAGTCGGCGAAGCGAGCGATGTCGCGGTTGATGGGAAAGCCCAGCGCCCCCAAGAACTGCAGGCTTTGCCATTGGCTGGACACGTGCGCATCTTCAACATAGCCAATCTGATAGGCGAAGAGACTGAGCGGCCGCGTCGCGGTAATGCGGGGATCGAGCTGACGCAGCGAGCCGGCGGCGGCATTGCGGGGGTTGGCGAAGAGCTTCCCGCTCGCCTCGGCCTGTCGCCGGTTCAGTTCCCCGAAGGCCTCCACGGGCATATAGACCTCGCCGCGCACCTCGAGGAGCGGTGGTGCTGGCCGGCCGCCGGGATCAACGGGAATGCGAAGCGGCAGCGCTTTGATAGTGCGCAGGTTGCTGGTCACGTCCTCACCCACCAGGCCATTGCCGCGCGTCGCCCCACGCACCAAGCGACCATTCTCGTAGGTCAGCGCCACGGCCAGGCCGTCTATCTTCGGCTCCACTACGTAGGCCAGCCGCGTGTCATCCGGCAGCAGCCTGAGGAACCGCTCTCGCCAGGCGCGCAGCTCCGCCTCGTCGAAGGCGTTGCCCAAGCTGAGCATGGGCGCGGGGTGCGTTACCTTGGAGAAGGCCTCCAGTGGTTCGGCCCCCACCCGCTGCGTGGGCGAATCCGAAGTGATCAGCTCCGGGTGCGCCGTCTCCAGCTCCTGCAGTTCCCGCAGCAGCAGGTCATATTGGTGATCGCTGACCACCGGATCGTCAAGCACGTAGTAACGGTAGTTGTGGAAGCGGATCTGCTTGCGCAGCTCGGCGATGCGTCTCTCTTCTCCAATCCCCATCTTCTCTCCCCAAGTTCGCTCACGTTCGCGTCAAGGCTTCTATTCCGGCCAGAATCCTGGCCTCCGACTTGGCTCCCAGGCCGGGCAGCTTTCGCAGTTCGCCCGCCTGGGCAGCGGCTTTCACCTCGGAGATGCTGGTGAGGCCAGCCTCCTGCCACAGCAGCCGCACCCTCTTGGGCCCCACGTCGGGGATAGCCAGCATGTCCACCACACCTGGCGGCATCTGCGCCTGCAAGCGCTCGTAGTAGTCGAGCCGGCCCGTGCGCAACAGCTCATCGAGCTTCTTCGCCAGCGCCTCGCCCACGCCGGGGATGTCCCGCAACTGGCCTGCCCGCCAGAGCTCGGCAACATCCTGCCCCAGCGTTTCGATATTGTCGGCCGCGCGGCGATAGGCCAGCACGCGGTAGCGATCCTCGCCCAGGATGTCCAGCATGTCGCCGATGCGCCGCAGCAGCTCGACCACCTGCTCATTCGTCCACATTCGCTCGGTCATGGTCTCCCTCCCCTCTCAGCGCCGACATTATACTTGCTTTTGCCAATGTTGACAACGTGAGACTACTTTGACAAAAGCGACGGTTTGCCGTATTATTGGCCTATGGCTGATGGCTGATAGCAAATGGCTGATAGCAGATAGCGAATGGCGGATGGCGAATAGCCGATAGTTCGGAGAGGGTAGGACGCTGGCGTGAACACATTGACTACTCCCTGGAGCAGATTGCGCCGGTGCAGCCTGGTCGGGCAGGCCAGGCCGAACTGGGTGGCGGCGGCCGGCCTGCTGGCACTGGGGCTTCTCCTCGCCCTGGCCCCACTTGAAACGACGCTGGCGCTGCTGGTGGGTGGCGGTCTGGTGCTGCTCATTCTGCTGCGGCCGGTGGTTGGCCTCGGCCTGCTGGCACTGATCCTCCCCTTCAGCCAGGTGCAGCAAGTATCGCTGGCTGGCGCACAGTTGGGCCTGGCGGAAGCGCTGTTGGCGCTGACGCTGACCGCGTGGCTGCTGCGCATGGCCGCCCGACGGGAGATCCGCTTTCCGCATCCGCCCCTGCTGCTCCCCTTCCTGGCTTTCATTGGCGGGCAACTGCTCTCGCTCTTGGTTAGCCGCTCGCTGCGGGAGAGCTTGCCCGAATTGCTGAAATGGGTAGAGATGCTGGTGCTCTATCTCTTCGTCGCCAGCGAGGTGGAGCGGCGCCATGTGCCTTGGATCATCGGCGCGACGCTGGTGGCCGGGAGCGCGCAGGCCCTGTTGGGCGCCTACCAGTTCCTGCGCCAGGCCGGCCCGGAAGCCTTCGTCCTCCTGGGGCGGTTCATGCGCGCCTACGGCACGTTCAGCCAACCAAACCCCTACGCTGGCTACCTGGGGCTGATCGCTCCGCTGGCGTTGAGCTTGGCGCTGTGGGCGCTGGGCCGCACGTGGGAGGGAGTGCGACGCGGCCCGCGCAAGTTGCCGCCGGATATGGGACGCCGCTGGCTGGCAGTCGGCTTCTTCGGCGGGATGACGGCACTGCTGATCGCTGGCATTGGCATGAGCTGGTCGCGGGGCGCGTGGCTGGGCTTGGCGGCCAGCGCGGTCGTTGTGAGCGCGCTGCGCAGCCGCAAAGCAGCGACGGTCTTCGCGCTGCTGGTGGCTCTCGTCGCTGCCTTGGCCATCCTGGGCAGCTTCGGGCCGATGCCGAGTTCGCTGAGCAGCCGCCTGGCTGATCTTGGAGAGTACATCCAGTACGCCACTGACCCCAGATTGGCTACCGTGGAGATCACCGATGCCAACTTCGCCGTGGTGGAGCGGGTGGCCCACTGGCGAGCGGCGTGGGGCATGTTCAGCGATCACCCTTGGCTGGGCGTGGGCATCGGCAACTTCAGCGCGGCCTACGCTGCCTATGCCCTGCCCCACTGGAGCAATCCGCTGGGCCATGCACACAACATATACCTTCACTTCCTGGGCGAAACAGGGCTCCTGGGACTTGCAGCGTACCTGTTGCTCTGGCTGGTGGCCATCGTGCGAGTGTGGCGAGCCCGCACGGCCACTGATGACTATGCGAGAGCCATCACCGTCGGCGTCCTGGGCGTCATAGCCCACCTGACTATACACAGCCTTGTGGACAACCTGTACGTACAGGGCATCTACCTGCATCTGGCGATCCTGCTGGGCATGGTGGAAGTCCGAAGCCGGCAGATTGGCACACTGGTACATTCGTAGAGGGAATGCCGTTTTGACCAGAATTGCCGCGCTCGCTCGCAACAACTCCAAGGAGATCAACCGCTTCCTGAAGTTCGCCTCCGTCGGTGTGATCGGCACAGTGGTGGACTTCGGCGTGCTCAACCTGCTCATCCAACTGGTAGGTCTGTCCAAGCTGTGGGCCAACACCTGTTCGTTCACCGCGGCGGTCATCAGCAATTTCGTCTGGAATCGGCTGTGGACGTTCCCCGAATCGCGGGAACGTCCGCTTCTCTCGCAGCTCAGTCAGTTCGCTCTGGTCAACGTTGTCGGGCTGGCTATCAACCAGGCTATCTTCCTGGGCCTCGACCGATTTGTGTTGGGTGAGCCTGGCATGCTGGCAGCGCCCATGTCGAGCCTGGCAAGCGGGCTGGGTATCGCCCACTTCACACTGGCCTACAACCTGGCCAAGGCCATCGCCATCATGATCGTGCTCTTCTGGAACTTCGGCGCCAACAGACTCTGGACGTATCGCGGATTGTGAACACACGGTTGGACTAATCCTGGAGAATTGGAAATGACTGAACTAACCTTCGCTGAAACCTTGGATGTGCTAGTGCGCGAGATAGGCGAGGACGAGACCACCGTCCTGGCGAAAGCTATGCGCACCGGCGTTAGCATCCTCTACCGACAGCACGTGATTGGCCGCTTCGTGGCTGGCACGATATCCCGTGCCGAAGCCGTAGCTGCGCTGGGGCCAAAGGTGGTAGAAGACCTGGAGTATCAACGCGACGCTCTGGCTCGAGACATTGCCTGGGGGCTGCGCCGTGGCTAGAGCCATTGCTGACACCCGTAGCACATTGTTCATCAGCCCCAACTTCCACCAGGTGATCTATCAGCTCCTAGCCGAGTTGTCATAGGCACAACTATGCGCATAGCCATAGACTACACCCCCGCCATACGCCAAGGCGCAGGGATCGGCCGCTACACGAGAGGGCTGGTGGCGACCCTGATGGAACTCGACCACGAGAACGAATACACTCTGCTGGTGATAGGCGGAAGGCAAGAGGCAGGAAGCAAGAGGCCAATAGGTTTGCATCCTGCATCCCTGCCGCCGAACTTCCGTATCCGGCGACTGCCACTCCCCCACCGCCTGGTGACCATCGCCTGGCATCGGCTGCGCCTGCCGTTGCCGGCGGAGCTGTTCGTTGGCCCCGTGGACATCTTCCATTCGCCCGACTTCGTGCTGCCTCCGCTGCGCCGCGCCCGCGGCCTGATCACCGTCCACGATCTGGCCTTCCTGCGCGTGCCCGAGTGCGCCGATCCCGGCTTGCGCGCCTATCTCGCCACCGCCGTGCCCCGCTCCATCGCCCGCTCCGACCGCATCCTGGCCGATTCGTTGAGCACCAAGCTGGATCTGATGGAGTTGCTGAACGTGCCGGGAAAGCGCATCAGCATCGTACCAGCCGGCGTCGAACCGCGCTTTCGCCCTATCGAGGATGAAGGAGAGCTGGAACGAGTACGTCGCCGCTATTCGCTGGACGAACCGTTCATCCTCAGCCTCGGTACGCTGGAGCCACGCAAGAACTACGTTCGTCTCATCGAAGCATGTGCCCAGCTTAGGCGTCGTCTGCCTTCTGCCCCCAGCCTGATCATCGCTGGTGGCCACGGATGGCTATACGAAGACATCCTCGCTGCGGCCAAACGGCAGGGCAATGGCGGCGTGCGTTCCCTCGGCTTTGTCCCCGATGAAGACTTGCCTGCCCTCTACACGCTTGCCGAGCTCTTCGCCTTCCCCTCGCTCTACGAAGGATTCGGCCTACCTCCACTGGAAGCCATGGCTTGCGGCACGCCGGTCGTCTGCTCCAATCGCCCCTCACTGCCCGAAACCGTAGGTGACGCGGCGCTGATGGTGGATGCCGAAGACATCGAAGGGCTGGTCGCAGCCATGCAGCGAGCACTGCAAGATGTGATGCTACGGGTGGAATTGATCGAGAAGGGTTTCGCTCAAGCCAAGCGCTTCACGTGGGAAAGCGCGGCAGAGAAGCTGCTGGCTGTCTACGAGGAGACACGGCGATGACAACACAGCCGAAAGGAGGCCAAAGACGAATGAATACCTCCACATTGATCATGATTGGCCTGGCCATCATCTTGACCATCGTGGCCATTTTACGCGGCGGCGTGCACTGGCAGGGGTTGGAACGGGGCGGGCGCATGCTCTGGAGCAACCTGCTGCTGCTCGTGGCCTCGTTTGCCGTGGCCGGCCTGGCCCAGGTCTTGATCCCCCAGGAGATCATCCAGCGCTGGATAGGGGCAGAATCGGGTCTCAGGGGCATCATTCTGGGCAGCATCGCTGGCGGCCTGACGCCGGGCGGCCCCTATGCCGTGTTTCCCATCGTGGGCTCACTCTATCAGGCGGGAGCAAGCCTTGGAGCCGTGGTCAGCTTCGTCAGCGCCTGGTCGCTGTGGTCGGTGACTCGACTGCCGATGGAGGTAGCCCTTATCGGGCCGCGGGCAACCCTGGTGCGCTTCGCCGCCACCCTCGTAGTGCCGCCGCTGGCTGGCCTGTTCGCCCAGCACGTGCTGGGACGTCTAATTCAATTCTAGAAAGGAGACCGAGTATCATGACCAACCGCATCGAAGTTCCGTACACGTATCGTTTCGCCGACATGGTGGACCGCCTGGACGACGCCGGCCTGTTGCTGGCGGCCACCAAGCGCTCCGGCGAATCCAACGTCATGACCATTGGCTGGGGCACGGTGGGCGTCGTGTGGGGCCTGCCCATGTTCACCGTGCTGGTGCGCCCCTCCCGCTTCACCTACCAGTTCATCGAGGACGCCGGGGAGTTCACCGTCAATGTGCCGTCGCCGGACATGCGAGCATTCGTGGATTTCTGCGGGACGCGCAGCGGGCGCGACGTGAACAAGTTCGCCGAATTCGACATCGCCAGCAGCCCTGGCCAGCGGGTGCAGAGCGTGACCATTGACCCCTGCCCGTGGGTCTACGAGTGTCGCGTGGTACAGAAGAACGACGTCCTGCCCGAAACGTTGGCACCGAAGATCATCACCGCCTACTACCCGCGCGGTGACTTCCATCGTGTGTACTACGGAGAGATCCTGGGCGTGTTCGCCACGGAGTAGACAAGTACATAAGTAGACAAGTAGACAAGGCAACCTTGTCCCTTGCTACCCCCTTGTTTCCTTGTTTCCTTGTTTACTTGTTCACTTGTTTCCTTCCTCAAGGAGTCAAACAATGCACTTCGAGCTCACCGAAGAACAGCGTATGACCCGCGAGATGGTGCGGGACTTCGCCGAGAACGAGATCAAGCCGCTAGCCCAGGAGCGAGACCACACAGGAGAGTTCCCCTGGGAGCTCATCCGCAAGATGGGGCCGCTGGGCCTGCTGGGGCTGCCCATTTCCGAGGAGTACGGCGGCGCGGGGGCCGATACGGTCTGCTATGCCATCGCCGTGGAGGAAATCGCCCGCGTGTGCGGTTCCACCGCCATCACGGTAGCCGCGCACACCTCACTGGGCACCTACCCCATCTACCGCTTCGGCAGCGAGGAGCAGAAGCGCAAGTACCTGCCGAGGCTGGCCAGTGGTCAGGGGTTGGCCGCCTTCGGCCTGACCGAGCCGGAGGCTGGCTCCGACGCCGGAGCCACCAGGACGCGGGCTGTGCTGCAAGGCGACGAGTGGGTCCTCAACGGGCAGAAGATCTTCATCACCAACGGCTCCATCGCCGAGGTGGTGATCATCACCGCCGTCACCGAGCCAGAGAAGGGCACACGGGGCATCAGCAACTTCATCGTCGAGAAGGGCACGCCGGGTTTCCGCCCGGGACGTGATGAGGAGAAGATGGGCCTCAAAGCCTCCGTGACCTCTGAGCTGTTCCTGGAAGATTGCCGTGTGCCCAGAGAGAATTTCCTGGGCCAGCCTGGCGAAGGGTACAAGCAGTTCCTCATCACCTTGGACGGCGGGCGCATCAGCATCGGGGCCATGGCTTTGGGATTGGCACAAGGGGCCTACGAGCGGGCGCTGGCCTATTCCAAGGAGCGGGTACAGTTCGGCCAGCCCATCGCCAAGTTCCAGGCCATCCAGTGGATGCTGGCGGACATGGCCACGGAGATCGAAGCCGCCCGGCTGATGATCTATCGCTCTGCCTGGCTCAAAGACCAAGGCGTGCGCTTCACAAAGGAAGCGGCCATGGCCAAGCTCTACGCCTCGGAGGTGGCCGAGCGGGCTTGCTTCAAGGCTGTGCAGATCCACGGCGGCTACGGCTACATGCGGGAGTACGATGTGGAGCGCATGTA
>CBDURC010000092.1:0-11279 GCA_965369635.1 uncultured Anaerolineales bacterium
CTCCAAGAGGTGCTAGAGTTCCTTTCAAGCCAGATTCTTCCCTGACCCCTTACCGCTCCTTTGTCTTTCGATACGCTTCTAGTCCCGGAATAGGCAACGCCACATACCCCCCACCCGCGCCGCGGAAGAAGCATTCCACCTCACAGGCCAAACACTCCACGCAGCGGCCCTTCTTAGCTTCCTCTGGCGTGATGTTGAGCACCGGCAGCCCGTCTTCCAGCGTGAGGATGCTCCGCGCACATTCCTGCACGCATACCTTAGTCTCGCAGCGAGCGCAGACGGCGTGGTCGAAAGTCACCGTGCCGCCGGTCACCGTCTCAAAGGAATAGGGTCTCTCCGGCTCTGGCCGCGGCGGTTGTGGCGTTACGTCCAACAACCGGCCCTCCTTGATCAACGCATCCAGTCGCTCAGCGCAGAACCAGGCCGAATCGTCCTTCTTATATCCCTCTACCGGCGCGGGCACGCGGCCGTTGAGCCACTCCAGGATCTCCACCGCCCTGTCTTCGGCATTGCCGCCCAGCCGGATGACTACAGGGATATTTATCTGTTCCTCGAGGAAGGCCTTGACCAGCCCACGCGCGGAGTGGAACTGCTCCTGGCTGGCCACACCCGATCCGGAGCCGAAATAGCCGTCAATGCCCGGTTGGGAGAGGATGATCTTCGCTGCCCGGTAGACCTTGGAAGCAGGCGGGTTGCCGCTGGTATCTACGAAGTTGGCCAGCTTGTACCCCCTGCTTAGGACAGCGTCCATGCTCATCATCGAACCGCCGCCGCCCGCGCCGTGGAAACCGATGTACCCATCCCCTCTGCCGAAGCCCTGGCCCATCTGAATGAAGTAGAAGGTGCCGCGGTAGTCCTTCTCCTCCACCTGCCAGGCGATCTTCTCCAGGTCCGTTGGCGGGCGGTCAAACTCGCGGGCGATCTCGATGCCCAGTTCCGGATGGCGAAACACGGCGTAGTCATCTATGGTCAGACGGCAGTCGGCGGCGTACAGCTTGCCATCGCTGGTCAAGACTAGCGGGTTAATCTCCGCTGACCGCGCCTCGCAAGCGCGGGCTACCGCGTAGAGTCGAGTCAGCAAGCCGCCCAGGTTTCTCTGCAGCCGGCCATGGATGCCAGCCTGACGCACCAGGTTGCGGGCCTGAAAGTCGAGCAGCCCCGTCTCGATGTCCACATGCCGCTGGGCCACCTTGTCGGGATGCTCGGAAGCGATTTGCTCGATGCCCGTGCCACCAACGCTGGCGAACAGCACCAGCGGCGCTTGCGCCTGGTCGTCCACAATGACGCCAGCGTAGAACTCGCGGGCGACGTCGAGCCACTCCTCCACCAGCACCTGCTCCACGGTGAAGCCCTTCACCTCCATGCCCAGCATGTCGCGGGCGGCTGTCGCAGCCTCTTCGGGAGTGGCCGCTCGCTGGATGCCCCCCACGCTAGCCCGGCCGGTGATCCAGGCCTGGGCCTTGACCACCACCTCGCCCCCGACCTCTTCAGCGAAACGGGCCGCCTCCTCAGGAGTCGTCGCCACGATGCCGCGAGGCACGGGGATCTTGTGCTCGCGCAGCAGCGTCTTGCCTTGATACTCATGTAAACGGGCCATGATCCTCCTCAATTCACAAGATGCACAGAAACATCAGCGGATCAAGCGGATGGAACGGATAGGTGAAATCGGCTTCATCCACTCCATCGGCTCAATCGGCTGAATCGGCTGACGATACCAAGCCGTCACTTTCAGGCGCTTCTACTCCACCACCCGTTCGTCAGGCGACTCCATGCCCACAACCAACTCGTAGATGACGCCGGTGCCCGGCCTCACCTCGAGGAACTCTGCCACCTGATCATCATAGAAGGCTCCGATGCCGCTGCAACCCCACCCCAGGGCACGTCCGGCCAGGTAGACGAATTCCCCTCGCACTCCCGCTTCGATGTGCGCCCGACGGTAGGCGCGCTCGCCGTCCTGCGCTGCCAGCCGCTCCAAATCGGCCAGGAAGAAGATGGACGCGGCGGCATTGCCGCACAGCCGCTGCTCCAACGAGAGATAGGCAGCCCAGGTGCGCAAGTTCCCCGCCCGGATCTGCACGAGATGGTGGCGGGCAGCGTCGTAGCGGTACGCGCCTGGTGGCAGTCCCTCCACGTCGTTGACGATCACGGCGACGTCCAGCGGAGGCAGCGCGGCCTGATCGCTGGGATAGCTGACGACAATAGAGGCCAGCAGAGCGCTCAGCGCTTCGGCGGGGACGGGCTGCAAAGCGAACCTGCGGCTGGAACGGCGGCGGGCGATGGTTTCCGACAACCTCTGCGGTGCGCTGACCGAAGCGGGATCAGGTAGAGGGAGCGAGGGCTGCCCACGATCCGCGGGCGACGGCGGTTCTGCAAGCTGGCGGCTTCGGGCCGCCGTCAGCGCCCTCGCGTCGGCCAGACTCGTGGCCGCGTGGGCCTCGAGGATCAGCGGATAGGTGACCTCCTGGGCCGACAGCGGCCGGTAGGCGGGGGCAATGGAGGCAAGCGGCGGCAGGGAGACAGGGGGTGCCGTGCCTGGGTTGTCCGAGCGGCAGGCCACCATCACCAACGTTGCCTCCCGCTCTGAATTCAGCCCCAGCAGATGGTTCACCTCATCGTCCACGAAGTCGTAGACCACGGCTGGCTGATAGCCGAGAGCCTTGCCCGCCAGCAGCAGATTGCCGGCCAGATGTCCAGTATCATGCAGACAATAGCGGTAGGAGCGATCGCGATACTTCCATCCACTGCGCCACCAGATGGCGGAGATGGAAAAGATGATGTTGGCGCCCGCCAGCGCAGGATGATCACCAGCTGCAGCCCGCAGGTGGGCCAAGAAGTCGCCTTGCCGCAGACAACTCAAGCTATGGTCCTCAGGCGCGTAGTGGTAGATCCCATCTGTCAGACTCTCGACGCCGCGCAGACACAGGTACAACTCGCAAGGGAACAACGCCCCCGCCGAAGGCGCGGCCCGCAATGAGTAGACGCGGCCTGGAGAGACCTTCTGCGCGGTGATGCCGTAGCCGAGGTGACAGAGGGCAGAGAGGGCAGAGAGGTTGGCCGGGCCGCGGGACGTGGGGCTGCCAGGCTGGGACAGGCAGTTCAGCAGTTCCAAGGTGGGAAGGAGGTCCGCCGGAACCGCTTGAGGCAACGACTGCCGCTCCAACTCCAGGTAGCGCTTGTACGGCGAGGGTTGGTTCGCCCAATCGAGAGCGTAGGCACGCCGCCGGACGCTATGGTAGGAGTGCTTGGTCAGCTCGTGGTAACGGAGCGTGACCACAGGGTCCGCCTCGGACTGCCCTTCTGCTGGTCGTCTGTGCCTGGTGGAGTGTGAGCTCATCATGGATCTCTCGGACAGCACTGTAGAGACGATTATACCACAGGCCAACAGGGAGCCCAAGAATGACACGTGTGCTGATGCGCTCATTGCACAGGCGCGGTCGTGCGATTGTGAAACGAGGAGTGCGGTGGTATAATGATGGGAAATAGGTGCCAGGGGGCGTCCTCGCCCCGTCACCTGGGCCTGCGTGTCACGAAGGCAGGGCGGGGACACCCCTCGTTAACGGTTGACGACTCTGGAGGAAAGGAACGTGCGAGAAGTGAGGATCGTCATTGTCGGTGGCGGCTCGTACAACTGGTCGCCCAAACTGATGGCCGACCTGGCTCTGACCCAAACGCTGCAGGGCCGACTGACTCTGATGGACATCAATCCAGAAGCCCTGGCCGTGATGGTCAGCCTGGGCCGGCGGATGATGTCCGAGTTGGGTGGACATTTCGACGTGCAGGGCACGGACGATCTGGCTGAGGCATTGCGAGGCGCCAACTACGTGGTGCTGACCATCAACACGGGTGGATACGAGGCTACGCGGCAAGACCTGGAGATCCCCAAGAAGTACGGCCTGGTGCAAACGGTGGGCGACACGGTGGGGCCTGGCGGGCTGATACGCGGCCTGCGCAACATCCCCGTGGTGGTGCAGATCGCCCAGAAGATGGAGCAGGTCTGTCCCGATGCCTGGCTGATGAACTACTCCAACCCCATGGGCATCCTGACCCGCGCCGTCGCCGTGGCCAGCGACATCAAGGTGGTCGGCCTGTGCCACGAATTGCTGGGCCTGGAGCTGAAGCTATCGTCTATCCTCGGCATAGCAGAGCTGGGGCGCATCAAGTTCAAGGTGGGAGGCATCAATCACTTCTCCTGGGTTGCCGAGGCCACGCTGAATGGCGAGGACATCCTCCCCAGAGTACGGGAGTTCGCCCGCACCTGGCGGGTTGATGCATCCTACGACGTCTTCCCGCCCTACAATGACCAGATGCTGGTCAAGTTCCGTCTGCTGGAGACCACCGGCTTGTTGGGAGTAGCCGGCGACCGTCACATCGTGGAGTTCTACAGCCACTTCATCTCGCCTGAATCCGAGTACGGCTGGGCATACGGCGTCAAGCGCACCACGGCCGATGATTTCGAGGAGGAGTACGCCAGCAACCAGCGACGAGCAGGGGCGATGCTGGCGGACGAGGAGCCGCTCCCCTCATCACACTCTAGCGAGATCGTCTTCCAGATCGTCGAATCTATCGAACACGACCTGAACCGCGAGTTCTTCGTTAACCTTCCAAACGTGGGGCAGATTGCCAACCTGCCACTGGATAACGTCGTGGAAACCTATGCCCTGGCCAATGGTCGTGGGCTCACGCCGGTGGCCTTCGGTGAGCTGCCGCCCAGTGTCGCACCACAGGTGCGGCTGCATTCGGAGATCCAGGAGATGATCGTGGAGGCGGGGCTGACGGGAGACAAGGAACTGGCGTTGCAGGCCTTCCTGCTCGACCCCATGATCCGCGATTTTGACGCCGGCAGTCGGATGTTCGATGAGATGTGCCAGTCTCAGGGGTTGTTCGTGAAGACGGTTGCCGAGTATTGACTTTTCGGAAGTATGCAAGTATAATCTAGCGGAGCCAACCAATGGAGACCAGGCTCCGTCACCGTGGTTCCAGACCCCTTGCACACCAGGTGACACCAAACTACGTATCGAGGAAGCAGCATAATGAAACGAATGCTCCTGATCTTGTTGCTCGCTCTGGTCCTGGCTTCGGGCTGTGGTAAATCGACACCTGCTCCTTCGCCTACCAGCGCTCTAAGCCCATTGGACCTACCTGCTACAGTTGAAATCCTGCCTACCCCGACACCGGTGCCACCTCCGCCAACGCCGACGCCCCTTCCCGAGCCCACGGCCACGCCAGTCCCAGAACCAACGGCCACACCGGAACCAGGTGCCGAGCCTACGGCGACGCCGGAGGCAGCCGAGCCTACACCAACGGAAGCCCCAACAGAAGAGCAACCCCCGGCAGTACCGGAATCGATGGTGACCATCCCGGCCGGGCCTTTCACTATGGGCAGCGATGGTGGCTCTGACGATGAAGCTCCGGCTCAAGAGGTGGATGTGGCCGAATTCGAGATTGACCAGTTCGAGGTGGCCAACGGTGATTTCGCCATCTTCGTGGAGGCCACAGGGCATCAAACCGATGCCCAGAAGGCACGCAGCGCCAACACCTGGCAAAGCTACGCTGACGGCAAGGACAACCACCCGGTGGTCAAGGTGAGCTGGAACGATGCTGTGGCCTTCTGTGAGTGGCTGGGCAAGCGACTGCCCACCGAAGCGGAGTGGGAGAAAGCAGCTCGTGGCAGCGACGGATACGCCTATCCCTGGGGCAACGAGTACGACCCCCAGAAGGCCAATGGCAAAGACAGAGCCATTCGATCCACGACCGCCGTTGGCAGCTTCCCTGAGGGAGCCAGTCCTTATGGGGTCATGGACATGGCAGGCAATGTCTGGGAATGGGTAGCTGACTGGTACGAGGCCTACCCGGGCAGCAGCCATCAATCGGACTACTTCGGGGAGAGATTCAGGGTGCTGCGAGGTGGTGGCTGGTTTGAGACCGCCGATTTCCTGCGCACAGCCACGCGAAATTTCCTCACAGACACCGCAGCCAGCGACGACATCGGCTTCCGCTGTGCGCGTTAGCAGATAGCTCGCCTGCCTCAATAGCTAACGGCTCACGGATTTGTCATTCATCGAGAAAGGGGGGATGTTCACCGGAAGAACAAACAAGCTATAAGGTGGTTCTTGGATGTGAGCTACATACACACCGGGCAGTATTGCCCAAACTATTCATCGAATCCTAAGAAGGAGGAAAAATGTCAAGGAAGACACTCACGTTCGTTATGTTGCTGGCGATGTTGGCTCTTCTCGTGCCGGCGACCAGCGCGGCCCCGTTGCAGGCAGGAGGCGAGGACTACACCATCGCTGGGGCAGACTGGCTGTCCAAGTTGGCCGACAAGTACTTCGGCAACATCTTGGCCTGGCCAGCCATCATGGCAACGACCAACCAGAAGCATCTGGAAGACTCGTCTTACGCTTTCATCGAGAACGCGGACCTCATCGAGCCGGGGTGGAAGGTCTGGATCCCCAGCACGGAAGAGGCTGAGGCGTTTTTGGAGACCTATGACCCCGACAAGCCGGAGATGCTCTTCGGTAAGCCGGCTGAGGGCCAGTTGGTCGTCGGCAGTTGGTGGACCGCCGGTGGCGAGGCCGAGGGCCTCAACGGCATGTTCAAGATCTACGGCGAGAAGTACCCTGCTGTCCAGATCGTCAACGCCACGGTGGCCGGCGGCGCAGGCACCAACTTCAAGGCCGTGTTCAAGACCCGCCTGATCGGCGGCGATCCGCCCGACACCTTCCAGCTCCACGCCGGCCTGGAGGTCGAAGGCTACAGCCCCGAGCATTATCTTCAGCCCCTGGACGACCTCTATGCTTCCGAGGGATTGGAGGCAGCCTTCCCGGCCGACCTGCTCAACCTCCTCAAGTACCAGGGCCACTACTGGGGCGTCCCGGTCAACATCCACCGCTCTAACGTGCTGTGGTACAACGCGGCGGTCTTCGAGGCCAATGGGCTGACACCGCCCGCCGACTTCGGGGAGTTCGTGACAGTGGCCGAGGCACTCAAGGCCGCAGGCATCCAGCCTTTCGTCCTGGGCACCAAGGATGGCTGGGAAGCAGGCCACATCTTCGAGGATATCCTGGCTGGCACCCTGGGCGCTGAGGGGTACAACGGCCTGTGGACCGGCGACACGGACTGGACCGGCGAAGGCGTTGCCCAGGCCTTGGAGAACTTCAATCTAATGCTCAGCTATGCCAACCCCGATCACTCGGCCCATACGTGGGATAGCGCTGGCGAGTTCCTGATCGCCGGCACCGGCGGCATGATGATCATGGGCGACTGGACCGATGGCTGGTTCACGTCCAAGGGGTTCACTGGCTACGGCTGGGCACCCCCGCCGGGCACCCAGGGCATCTTCGTCGCCCTGTCCGACAGCTTCGCGGTCCCGGCAGAGGCCCCCAACAAGGACAACGCCCTTAACTGGGCGAAGACCTGCGGCTCGCTGGAAGGCCAGGAAGCCTTCAACCCACAGAAGGGCTCCATCTGCGCCCGCACCGACTGTGACCCGGCGCTGTTCAACGCCTATCTGCAGTCAGCCGCGGTCGACTGGGGCCAGGACGCCATCGTGGCTAGCGTGGCCCACGGGGCGGCAGCCTACGAGTCCTGGGCTACGGACTACAAGGACGTGCTAACCCTGTTCGTGGCCAGCGGTGACGTGGCCGCCGCACAGGCTGGTTTGCAGCAGGCCTGTGTGGCCGCTGGCGTCTGCCAGTAACCATCACAAACCGACGAGGCAGCCCAGAGAGATCGGGCTGCCTCGTTCCTTCTGCACCGGGTACTCCGTCAACCGTGGGGCGAGAGGTTCGTAGTAGCCACCTCAGTGGCTGTTTCCAACGGCCTAGCAACTGAAGTCGCTACCACAACTGCTCGATCCACGGGTGACAATGCAGCAGACCTTCCTGGATGGAGAGAGCTATGCGACGATGGAATTGGGAGCGGGTTGTCTCGATCCTATTGATCTCGCCGGCGGTGGTAGCCACCGCCATCTTTGTGTATGGCTTCATCGCCTGGACCGCCTATTCCTCGCTGACCAAGTGGAACAAACTCCTGCCCGATTTCACCTTTGTCGGGTTGAGCAATTATCGCACGCTGTTTGCCAACCAGCGCTTCCGCATTGACCTGCGCAACACCGTCGTGTTCACGCTGGTGTTCTTGGTCGCCTGCCTGATCATCGGCTTCGTGCTGGCCTTCTTGTTGGATCAGCGGGTCAAGGGTGAAGGGATCTTTCGCGGCATCTACTTGTTTCCCATGTCCATCTCTTTCATCGTTACCGGCGTGGTCTGGCGCTGGCTGCTCAATCCTGGCAGTCCCCAACTGGGCAGCACGGGGGTCAACTTGCTGTTCGATAAATTAGGTCTGGGTTTCCTCAAGACGGGATGGTATACCGACCCCAAGATCGGGATCATTGCTGTGGCCATTGCTGCCACCTGGCAGATGTCGGGCTACACCATGGCCATGTTCCTGGCCGGTCTGCGCGGCATCCCCGACGAACTGCGCGAGGCCGCCCGAGTGGATGGCGCCTCCGAGGCGCAGATCGTGCGCAAGATCATCTTTCCCCTCTTGCGACCGGTCACACTCAGCGCCGTGATTGTTCTGGGACACATCTCGCTCAAGATATATGACCTCATCGTGTCCATGACCGGGCCGGGCATCGGCTTTGCCACCGACGTCCCCGCCTATTTCATGTGGGACACCACTTTCCGAGGCAATCACTTCGCCCGAGGAGCAGCGATCGCCATCATCCTGCTCTTCATGGTAGCCGTACTGATCGTGCCCTACCTGACGTGGAGCACTCGCTCGGAGGCAGAACTATGACCACCAAGATGCGTGACCTGCGCAGCGGTGCGAAACGGCCGTTGCGCTGGCAACGTGTGCTGCTCTACGCCATCCTTGTTGCCTCCGCCATGGCCTTCCTGCTGCCCGTGTATGTCCTGCTCATCACGGGCATGAAGAGCTTCGCCGAGGTGAGTCTGCAGAGCATGTGGGACCTGCCGAAGGGGGTGCACTTCGAATCCTACGCCAAAGCCTGGTTCGGCAGCGAAGCGGAAGGGTTCCGCGGGCTCAACGTCAACTTCATGAACTCGGTCTACCTCACCCTTCCGGCCACCATCATTTCGGCCATGTGGGGCTCGATCAATGGCTACATTCTGGCCAAGTGGAAGTTCCGTGGGTCGGAAGTGCTCTTCCCTCTGCTCCTGTTTGGCATGTTCATCCCTTATCAGTCCATCCTCATCCCGCTGGTGCAGACACTGCAGAAGATCAACATCTTTGGCATACGATTCTACGGCACCATTCCCGGCCTGATCTTGGTCCACGTCGTCTATGGCATTCCCATCACGACCTTGATCTTCCGCAACTACTATGCCAATATCCCCACGGAACTGGTGGAAGCGTCTCGGATCGACGGGGCCAATATCTTCAGCATCTACCGATACGTCTTGTTTCCATTATCCATACCGGGTTTCGTGGTGGTGATGATCTGGCAGTTCACCTCTATCTGGAACGACTTCCTGTTTGCCGTGACCATCACCAGCAATCCCGCCACCCAGCCCGTTACCGTCGGGCTAAACAACCTGGCGGGCAGCTACATCGTGGAGTGGAACGTGCAGATGGCCGGAGCGCTGCTGACAGCGCTGCCCACGCTGCTGGTGTACATCTTCCTGGGCCGCTACTTCATGCGCGGCCTCATGGCCGGGTCTTTGAAGGGCTAGGCTCAATGAGGTTCTGCTGAGAAGGATGCGTATACACAGCCGGAAGCCCTGGGGCATCGAGAAGATGCCCCAGTTCTCTTCTGATTGCCACAGTGCTTCGTGGGGCAAAGCGCGAATGGCTATGCGAACAAAGAGGAGGAGCACGAGAGGGCATAGAGACGCTAGCAAAACCGCTGTTGCGCCATAACCTCATACGACGCGGTGCGCTCGCTGTACGCTAAGAAGGCCAAGAGAATGGCTATGCGAATAGGGGAAGGAACACGAGAGGGGTAGAAACGCGGACAAAACCGCTACTGCGCCTCAGCTTCAGACGACGCGGTGCGCTCGCGGTACGCTATGAAAGCCAGGAGGATGCCTGCCCCATACAACCCAATAAGAGGGGCCATGACCATCAACATGTTGAAGGGGTCCACCGTGGGAGTGATGGCAGCAGCGATGACGGCGATGACCACTATGGCATAGCGCCAGAAGCGGAGGAGCATCTTGGGCGTGACGATGCCCAGCCGGGCCAGGAAGGCCATGATCAACGGCGTCTCGAAACTCACTCCCGTCCAGAAGAGCAACGCAGTGATCAGGGAGATGTACTTCTCGATCGTCCAGTTGGGCTCGATGATGTCCGCCAGGAAGCCCTGCAGGAAGGGAATGGCCGAGCGCAACATCACGAAGTAGGCAAAGGCAACGCCGGCCAGGAAGGAGACGGTAGCGCCAGGCACGATGAAGTACAGATAGCGGCGTTCCTGCTTGGTGAGGCCAGGAACCATGAAGCGCAGCAGTTGGTAGATGATGACCGGCATAGCCAGGGCCGCGCCACCGACGAGGGACACTTTGAAGAACATGACCATCGGCGCGGTGGGCGCGTAGGCCTGCGGCGGATGCTCTCCTAGTGGAGCTATCAGGAAGGCCAGAGTCCGCTTAGCGAAAACGGTGCTGACGAGCGTGCCTACCAACAACGCCAGCACCGCCTTGGTCAAGCGGACTCGGAGTTCATCAAGATGCTCCAAGAGGGTCATAGGAGCTGTGTCAGGCATCACTGGGGTTGCCGCCGCCCTCCTGTGCCTGTGCTCCGCTTGGTTGCGATGCTGGCGCGGAGGTGCTGGCGGTGATCTCGTCGATCAGGAGCGCCGTGGGCGATGGGGCACGGCGCAGGGTGTTCACCACGTCGGTCACTGAGCGGATGTCGCCCATCGCTTCATCCACATTCAATTCACGACCAAAGTCGGTGCTCACTTCCGTCCACATGCCGCGCAGGTCGCGCATGAGTTTGCCCAGCTTGCGGGCAGCCTCCGGCAGTTGGCGCGGCCCCAAGACGATGAGCGCCAGCACCAACACGACCAGCAACTCCATTGGCCCGATGCCGAAAATGTCCATTGCTGAATCTTGCCTTTTACTGGCTTTCGTCTGCCTCTTCGCTGTCAGGGGACTCGCTCTCTGAGCGGAACTCGCTGATGGCCTTTCCCAACGCGCCGCCTATCTCGGGCAGCCGGCCCACGCCGAAGATGATGAGGACGATCACCAAGACGACCAGCCACTCGCCCCAACCCCAGTTTGGCAACATGTGCTCTCCTCCCTCCAGTAGTCGCTGTC
>CBDURC010000093.1:0-11278 GCA_965369635.1 uncultured Anaerolineales bacterium
ATAGTTCTACATTGTCACATTCCGCGTTGCAGCAGGGGGAGAGGCTCGTGGTGAGCCGCTGAGCGGAGCAGAGTGGCGCGAAACCGCACTCCGCTGGGCTACGTGCGTGACTACGAACTTCGTGTGCCATCGTCAGGATAGTCGCGGATGTCGGTGACCTTGGCCCCAAGAGATGGCAGGTGCGGGTCATGCAGCCTGTCCCAGACAAAGAGAGGTGGGAGAGAGAGACGATGGAGAGAGCGCGGGTTCGTGTGATCGTGGCCGATGACGAGGCCATCATCCGAATGGATTTGCAGGAGACCCTGACCAGCTTGGGGTATCTGGTTGTGGGCACCGTTGGTGATGGCGAGAGTGCCGTAAACTTGGCACGGGAACTGTGTCCCGACGTGGTCATCATGGACATCAAGATGCCAGGCATGGATGGCATCGAAGCTGCTAGTATCTTGACCGAGGAGAACATCGCCCCTGTAGTGCTTCTCAGCGCCTACAGCCAGCGGGAACTGATCGAGCAAGCACAGGAGGCAGGGGTTGTCGGCTACCTGGTCAAGCCTTATCGAGAGGCAGACCTGGCGCCGGCCATCGGCGTGGCGCTGAGCCGCTTCGAGCAGTTTGGGGTGCTCAAGAGAGAGGTCGAGGATCTCCAGGAGCGGTTCGAGGTGCGCAAGTTGCTGGACCGAGCCAAGGGGATTTTAATGGACTCACAGGGGCTAACAGAAGCGCAAGCCTTTCGTCGCATTCAGAAGATGAGCATGGATAACCGCAAGCCGATGAGGGAGGTTGCCGAAGCAGTCATTCTAGCCAGTCAGATCACCTCTGGGTAGGGGGGGGCTTTGTGCCCTGACACCGCTGCCCAACCGGTTGCCTTCTGCTACCGCCGGATCCACGGATCCGGCGGTGGTCGTTGGAGTGAGCCTGAGCATGTCGCAACGGAGTGTCACAATGCCGACAGCGAGAAGAGCAACTCTGTGCTGCTCAGCAGGTCTTCCAACAAGCCGACTCCCAGTAGAGACAGTACGAATCCGATGAGCGCTAGCAGGAGCAGCGCTAGGATGGCAGCCACCGCAGCGGCGACAGAGAAACCGCAGCCGAATTGGAACCCATCGGCGAAACTCAGGCCGTGCTGATCGCCGATCTCGATGGGTGGTGGGGTGGATTCCATGAGTCTTTTCCTTCCAGGTGCAACGCACTTGCTGCCGCAGAGTCATACGACTCCGAAGTGGAGGCTTGGTCGGGAAACCCGCTGAAATGGCACGAATGAAGTGCGTTGCACCTATGGCTAAGTAGCTCCGCGGATTATAGCACAAAGTGCTGATAGAGGCAAGCATTTGCCTGCTGCTAAAGCATGGGCTATAATTGCTCATCATCCGCAAGGAAAGGTGCTTCTGTGAAGCTCTCCATTCTCATACCGGCCTACAACGAGAAGCAGACCATCCTAGGGATTCTGGCCCGAGTACGGGCAGTCGACCTGGTGGTAGAGGTGCAGGACGGCAGTCTGGACTGTTCGCTGCCCGCTGATGTCAAGGGTCTCGTCCGTTTGGAGAAAGAGATCATCGTAGTGGACGATGGCTCCACTGACGGTACACGTGACATCTTGCAGCAGGAAGCGGGGCAAGAGGACGTGCGGGTCATCTTTCACGAGACGAATCAGGGCAAGGGCGCAGCGGTGCGCACCGCTATCCAGCATGCCACAGGGGACATTGTGCTCATCCAGGATGCTGACCTGGAATACGACCCCCGCGACTATCCCGCATTGCTGCAGCCTATCCTTGAAGGACGGGCCGATGTGGTCTACGGCTCCCGCTTCCTGGGCGGTCCGCGCAAGGCGATGCTCTTCTGGCACGCAGCAGGTAACAAGCTGCTGACCTTCATCACCAACATCCTCTACGATGCCATTCTCAGTGACATGGAGACGTGCTACAAGGTCTTCCGTTCCGACGTGATCAAGGACATACCCCTGCATGCGCGGCGCTTCGAGTTCGAGCCTGAAGTGACGGCCAAGGTGCTGAAGCGAGGCTATCGCATCTACGAAGTGCCCATCTCTTACACCGGCAGGGAGTACGAGGAGGGGAAGAAGATCACCTGGCGGGATGGCTTTTCGGCGCTGTGGACGCTGATCAAGTATCGGTTTGTGGATTAAGCGCTTGAGATTGGGTACTGGGTATTGGGTATTGGAGATTGGATATTCGTCCTTGAGGAGATCGAACATGAGCGAAGAGGGCAGGTGGCCTGAGGTACCGCTGATTTTCAACGATCTGCCTCTGGAGGGAGATGAGGAGGCTCACTTTCAGTTCGAGGCCTACGCTGGCACGTTCGCCCGCCTCATCGCCAGCAAGCATACGCGCACACCGCTGACCATCGGCATCCATGGCGATTGGGGCAGCGGCAAAACGACGCTGATGCAGTTGATCAAGTCCCGGCTGGATGAGACGCGGCCGGCGCACCGTAAGGAGGGGGAAAGGCTTTCCTTTCTCTCTTGGGAAGAGAGCGCAGCCAAGGTGTTTCCCGAGCACTTCCGCACCTGCAAGACGGTGTGGTTCAATGCCTGGAAGTACGGGAGAGAGGATGCGCTGCTGGCGGCGTTGATCCGCACCATCGTGCGTACTATGCGCAGCGACGGTTTTCTGGATCGGGTGAAAGCAGAGGTCGCTGGCCCAGAACGTCCCGACCGCAATCTCTTCACCGCTGCCTTGGATTTCGCCAGTCAGTTGCTGTCGGGCGGATTGATACAATTCGACCTTACCAAGCACCAGGAGGAATCGCCAGTGCGGGCACAGATGCCTTTCTTCGAGCAGTTCAGTGAGGAATTGGATCGCTTGCTGGCCTGGTATGTCAACGATCTCTCCAATTTGCGTGGCGAGATGGACGAACGGCAGGGCGTGCTGGTGGTGTTCATTGACGACCTGGATCGCTGCCTGCCGGACAAGATGGTGCAGGTGTTGGAGGCGGTCAAGCTGTTCTTGGACAAGCCAGGCTGCGTCTTCGTGCTGGGCGCCGACCGGCGGGTGGTGCGGCAGGCCGTGGCGGCCCACTACCGGCGACAGCAGGCTGACATCGCCGCTCGCAGCGAGTACCGGGACTACCTGGAGAAGATCATCCAGGTGCGCTTCGACCTGCCGCCGCTGCGGCAGCGGGACATGGAGACGTACGTCGAAACGCTGGGCAGGGGCGAGCGGCCGCTGGATCCCACGCTGCTGACCAACCTGGGCATCATCGTCAGCGCCCGAGAGATGAACCCCCGCCACATCAAGACCTTCATCAATTTCATCGAGTTGGGCTGGGCCATGCTGCAGCGGGCGGAACCGGAGACGGCGAAGGAACTGGACAAAACGCAGTTCATCGAGTGGCAGGCGCTGCGCATCGTGGCGCCCGATTTCTGCCGTGAGCTGCGGGAGCGAGAGCCGAAGACGCAGGCGCTGGCGTTGTTGCAGGACACGCGGGCCTATGGACTGGCCACAGGCCGAGGAAGATGAGCAGGCCTCTGCTGATCTGCTGGAGCAGCGGCCTCGCTTGCGCAAGTTCGCCGAGGATGAAGCGTTGTTGCGCGTCCTGAGGGCGGGCCAGTTTGCTTTCGACGTGCGGACGCTGGAGGCCTGCATGTTTCTCAGCGCCCCCTTGGTTGTGGAACTGCCGGAGGAAGAGCTGCCCCCCTTGCGTGTGGCCCGAGGCGAGGAGGAGGTGACCATCACCCGCTTCGAGAGTTTGGGCACCGAGGACGCCAGGCGGGGGCTTATGGCTATGATCGCTGACGAGGCCGTGGATCTGCAGCACCGCATCCTGGCCGCCGAAGCGCTGGGCCGTTTGGGCGACCCGCGGCTGGGGGAGATGGTGGAGGTGCCCGCCGGTGAGTTCATCTTCGGCGAGGGCAAAGAGCAGAAGACGATACACCTGGACGGTTTCTCGATCAGCAAGTATCCGGTGACCAACGCGGAGTACGCTGAGTTCGTCAGGGAAATGGGACATCGGGCGCCATATCTCTGGGATGGCGACGAGCCGCCGCGGGATAAGCTGAATCATCCAGTGGTGCGGGTGAGCCGGCATGATGCCAACGCTTACGCCGAATGGGCAGGGAAGCAATTGCCCACGGAGGAGCAGTGGGAGAAGGCCGCCCGGGGCAGCGATGGCCGGGAGTATCCCTGGGGCACCGAATTCGATAGCAGCCGCTGTAACTCGAAGGAGTCGGGCATCGGCGGCACGACGCCGGTAGGGGTCTACCCCGGCGGCGTCAGTCCCTACACCGTGCACGATATGGCGGGCAACGTGTCGGAGTGGACGGCTGGCGAGCACGAAGACGCTTCAGGTTCCCGGGTGTTGCGTGGCGGGTCGTGGGAGTACGACCGGAACTACGCCCGCTGTGCCTACCGCAACAGGCTCCTCCCGCTCTACGTCTGGGTCAGCTTCGGGTTTCGAGTGGTGGTCTCCCCCATCTCTCCCCCCTCTGGCCTCTGAACCCTCTGCTCTCTGGGGCTGTGTCCTCTGACTCTTGGGTGAAGTGAAGCGATGACGGAACTGCGAACCAAATCACGTTTCACGCATCTCGTTTCACGCATCACGTTTCACGTTTCACGTTTCAGGCTTCACCTCCGTTTCGCCCTGCTCGCTATCCTTCTGCTTTGCTTGGCCCTGCGGGCCGCGCCGTTGAGCGCGCACCGCTTCCACGAGGATGAGGCGCTGTACGCGTCTTGGGCTTTGCTCACGACCGAAGACCCTGCGCTCATCTCTGTGCCCGTGGACAAACCGCCTCTGTACGTCTACCTCCTGGCGGGGCTGTTCCGGCTGCTGGGGCCATCGGAACTGGTGGCGCGGTTGCCCAATCTCTTCGCCAGCGTGGCCAGCGTGGTCTTGCTCTATGCCATCGGCCGGCGGGCCTACGACCGGTCCACGGCGCTGATGGCGGCAACGCTCCACGCTGCTTCCCCGTTCGCTGTCCTCTTCGCCCCCACAGCCTTCACCGATCCGTTGTTGGTGCTGTGGATGCTGCTGGGACTGTGGGCCGGGTTGGCGCGCAAGCCACTGCTGGCTGGCTTCGCCTTAGGCCTGGCCTACGCCACGAAACAGCAGGCAGTGTTGTTGGCGCCCTTGGTTGTGGCTGCGAGCGTTTTGGGAGAGGGGAGAGGGGAAAGGGGAAAGGGGAGAGGGGGAGACACGGAGAGGGGGAGACACGGAGCAAGGTCTCCTTGTCTCCATGTCTCCGTGTCACAAGTGGCCGGCTTCCTGCCGCTGTTAGGTCTGGTCACCTGGTGGGATTCACTGCGCTGGCACGTTCAGCCCAGCTTCTGGGATCGTAGCCTGATCACCTATGGCGGCTTGGAGATGTTGCCGCTCTCTGCCTGGCCCCAGCGCTTGGCTGACTGGGCAAAGCTCCTGAGCCATGTCTTCGCCTCGCCCCTGCTCAACGGACTGTTGCTGATTGGCCTGCCCCTCCTGCTGTGGCTTGCTGTGCATCATCGCCGTTCCCGCAGAAGCACGCATTCCGCATTCCGAATTCCGAGTTTACGAGTTTACGAGCTGCGAGCCGCCTACGACCTCTTGTTCATCCTGTACGTCGTGGCCTACCTCCTCCTCCACCTCGCCGTCAGCTTTCAGGTCTGGGATCGCTACCTGCTGCCGCTGGTGCCGCTGCTATGCCTGCTATTGGCAAGGTCTATCCGTTGCCTGTCGTCGCTGGCTCATCGCCTGTACGATCGGTTTCGGGTTTCCAATCACCAATATCCAATATCCAATACCCATTCTCCAATATCCAATATCCAACACCCAATATCCAGTCTGATCATCGGTTCATTGCTCATCTTGTTGATCCGCCCAGCCTACCTGGGGGCAACGAGCCAGCTTCCCGTCGGGGGCGATCACGGTGCATACCAGGGCATTGATCACCTGGCCGCGTACGTGCGGGCGCATCTGCCTCCTGGGAGTACGCTCTACTATCACTGGCTGGGCTGGCACTATGGCTACTACCTGTGGGATGCCACCGTGGAAACAGTTTGGTATCCCGATCCCGAAAGCTTGGCTAAACAGGCTGCGGAGGATGATGATCTGGTCAGGGCCATCGCCTTCCCCGGCTGGAAGGATGACCGATCTGTTCGCCGGGCGCTGGCGGCGATGGGCTTGGCCCTTGTCCCGCAGTTCGCTACACATCGTGGCGATGGCAGTCCCTCCTTTGCTCTCTATCTGATCGAGGATGAGGGGGCTGTTGCTCAGAGTGGAGGTGTGCCGTGAGCCAGCGGCAGAGTGCGGCATTGGACGGGGTGGCGCTGGTCACGCTGGCAGCGGCGACGTTGCTCATCTTCTGGGCGATCGTGGGCACCAACCTCGTGCTTGCCGGTGTGGATGCCCTCACCTACTTCACCCCTTACCGCGACTACGCCAACGCTGCTCTGCGCCAGGGGCGGCTGCCGCTCTGGAACCCCTACCTCTTCCTGGGTGTGCCTTTCCTGGCCAACATGCAGGCTGCGGTGCTGTATCCTCTCAACTGGCTTTTCGTGACCCTGTGGGCGCCGAAGGCACTGGCCTGGTCGGCCGCGCTGCACATCTGGCTGGCGGCGGTCTTCACCTATGGCTATGCTCGGCGACGCGTTGGTCTGAGCCATGCCGCCGCCTGGATCGCTGCCGCAGCTTTCGCTTTCAGCGGTTTCCTGGGTGGGCAGGTGGAGCACGTCAACCAACTCAGCGTGGGGGCGTGGCTGCCGATGCTGCTGTGGCTCTTCGATGTTAGCGTTTCCGTGGGGGAGAGCGAAGCGGCCAGTGGGGCGCGCCGGGAAGGGCTGAGGGGCGTCAGGTGGTGGGCGGTGTTGCTGTTGGGGCTGGTGATCGCCTTGCAACTGCTGGCCGGGCATACCCAGGCAGCGTATATCACTCTGCTAGGGCTGGGTGTTTGCGGATTCTGGCCGCTGGCAGAAGAGGTGTGGCGGATCTGGCGCAGTGGGCAGGGGATGAGCGATCTGAGGCCACTGGGGCGAAAGGCAGGGTTGCGGTTGGCGGTGTACGGCGTGGCAGTGGTACTGGGGCTGGCCTTGGCGGCAGCGCAACTGCTGCCCACGCTTGAGCTTTCGGCCCTTTCAGTGCGTGCTGGCGGCCTGCCCTACCGCGAGGCAACCTCGTTTTCACTGAAGCCTCGCATGCTGCTCTACACGCTGCTGCCGACCTACGGCGAGGACCTGGGACGAGCTTTCGGTACGGAGGGCTTCACCGAGTACATAGCCTATGTCGGTGTGCTGGGACTGGCGTTGGCGGTCTTCGGTGCATGGCGAGGGCAACCCGGGGGGGCTCGGCGACGCTTCACCGTTCTGCTCGTCGTTGGCTTCTTGTTGGCGCTGGGCATCTACAATCCGGGCTACTTCTTGCTCTACAAGCTGGTGCCCGGGTTTGATCTCTTTCGCGCGCCAGCCCGCTGGATGTGTCTCTACACCTTCGGCGTTGCCATCCTGGCCGGCCTCGGCGCTGAACGGCTGATCTCACCGAGCGTTTCCCGCTTCTCCTATCACCTGGGGCGCTTCGCGCGCCGTCCTGTTCGTGTTATCCTTGTCGGCTTGGCTATCCTGGCGCTTCTCTTCTGGCTGCGCAAGCCTGGCTGGATGACCTGGGCGGCCTGGGGTGGAACGGCGGCAATGGCTGCTGTCTTCCTGGCATTCGGACGTCGGAGCGGAGCCTTCCGGCGGGCGCTGTTGCTGCTGCTCCCGGTGGCCTTGTTGATCGAGCTGACGACGGCCAGTCGTGCTTTGCCGCATGCCTCACCCACTGCGCCGGAGGCGATCCGTTCGCTGCGGACAGCGCCAGCCCATCTGCTCAGCGACCCGGGCCTGCACCGCTTCCTCAGCCTCTCTGACATCACGTATGATCCCGGCGATCTGGCGGAGATGGAGCAACTGTTCGGCGATCAGCTTCCCTCGCAGGCGGTGTACGATCTGGTCGTGGCCAGCAAGCAGCAGGAGATTCTGGCCCCCAACCTGCCGCTGCTCCACCGAATCTTCGCCGTGGACGGCTACGGCGGCGGTGTGCTGCCACTGGATCGCTATGTGACGCTGCAACGCCTCTTCCTGGACGAGGCCGACATCTCACCCGATGGGCGGCTGCGCGAACAGCTCAGGGTCATCCCCCCGGTGCGGCTTCTGAACCTGCTCAACGTGAAGTACGTCATTACCGACAAGCTATTGGACGTCTGGCTGGATGATGTCTACTACGATCTGCAGCACCGCGCTGTGCTCGGCGCCGGAGGTGTGGTCGAATTGACACTGACGAAGATGCCTGCGTTCAGCGCCACTGCCCTGGGTGTCGTCTCACATCTGCAGGACGCTCGGGCACTGCCCGACGGCGAGGTGGTAGCGGAGATCGTGCTCAGCGACAGAGAGGGCCGCACGGAACGGCTGCTGCTGCGGGCAGGCATGCATACCTCCGAGGGGGTGTACGATGAGGTGGTATCCCACGCCCGGACGCGGGTGGCTCACCCCTGGCCCGAGGATACGTCCGGGCAGGATTACCTGGCGGTGTTGGAGTTTGCTGCCCCGCTGATCCCGGAGAGAGTGACGGTGCGAGCGCTGCTCCCTGCTGGGGAGTTCGTCCTGCGGGGGCTCAGCCTGATGGATCAGCGCACAGGTTCGCACTGGGCGCTGACGGTTTCACCATCATCATCATCATCGTCATCAGAAGGACGCTTCTCCCGCGTGCACTCTGGTGACGTGAAGGTGTACGAGAATCTGGACTTGCTGTCGCGGGCCTACGTTGTGCACAGCGCTAGCGTCTTGCCCGACGATGAGACAGCACTGGCGGCGTTGGCCGATCCGGACTTCGACCCTGCACGAGAGGTGATCCTGGCTGAAATGGAAGGGAGGGAACTAGTGTCGGAGAATGGAGAGGCGAGGAGCGAAGTGGAAGCCGCTGTCGTGCAGGCGTACGAACCCGAGCGGGTGGTGGTGAGCGCCACGTTGGCGGAACCTGGATATCTCGTCCTCAGCGATACCTACTATCCGGGCTGGAAAGCATGGCTGGATGGTGAACCCGTGCCCATCTTGCGCGCAAACCTGATCTTCCGAGCGGTGGCCTTGCCGGCGGGTGAACATATCGTCGAATTCCGTTTCGAGCCAGTATCGCTGCGCAGGGGTGTGATCATTAGCCTGACAGCGCTGATGATTGCTTTGGCCGGGCTGGGCCTGTGTTGTGTGCGCCGCCTGCGTTGCGCCGCTGGACGTAATCGTCGACGTGGTGTATAATATCCATTGGCTTCGTCTTGTCTTGGAAGTTGCCATCAGCCGTTGGCTAGCAGGTTCTCAACTATCGGAGGTGAAGTATGAATGCTTTCAATCGTGTCGTTACCGTTCTGCTGCTGTTGGTGCTGCTCTTGGTCACCATTGCTGTGGCCATCTTTCCCCTGACGGCATTGGGCTGGATGGGACAGAGCGCTGGCGACTGGAGCGACTACCTGGAGTACTGGGAGACCAACGTCCGCTATCTGTATGTTGCCATTCGCGTAGCGATCATTGTCTTTGCGGTGCTGTTCTTTGGGGTCTTGCTGTTCCTGGAACTGCGGCGTCGCAGGATCAAGACGGTCCGAATCGTCACCGCTGAAGGTAGTGCGGCGACCGTTGTCACCGACTCTGTTTCTCAGAGGTTGACCTATCACGTTGACCGCTTGGCCGACGTCATCAGTGTGGTCCCGCACGTCTCAGGTCGTGGGAAGACTGTGCATGTGGGGCTGGACCTGGAAACCGGCCCTGAGATCGACGTGCCCATGAAGACAGACGAGGTGGTAGCTGTGGTGCGGGAGGTGGTTGAGGAACGGATGGGGCTGCAACTTGGCAAGGTCAGCATCCGCATCAAGCATGCGCCCTATCCGGAGGACGTCGCCTAGTCAGATAAGACAGTCGCTTGGTCGCGTAGTCGCTTGGTCAGGGTGGTCGTCTAGTCGCGTAGTCAGGACTAACCGGCCACGCGACTAGCAAGACTAATCGCGGCTGGCGATGATGATGGCCTCGCCTTCCAGAATCTCCAGGCGCTGCACTCTGATGCCCAGTTGGGCCTGGGCTAGGCCGCTATTTACCGTGCCCTCCAGGGATTCCAGGAAAGCTCGGGGGATAGGCACCCGCCCGATGCTGGCCTGATCTATGGACAGCCGGACTCGCTCATCCACTACCTGAGCCGTAGTCACGATAATGGCCTGTCCGCTCAGCGGCAGTTCCTTGCTGCTCAGTTCGCCGCTGACGTAGATCTTGCCACGAGTCAGCCAGATGCGGGACTCGGACAGAGGAAGGTTGGTCGCCGCGTTGAGCTTCAGGTTGATGTAGGATGTCAATTCCTGGTCGGTGAACTGGAGTCGGAACTGACCTTCGCCTTGGCTTTCCCAGGCTCCACGCAGTTTCTCTTCAAAACGCCGCGCTGCTTCCTCAGTAGTCTCAATGGGGCGGTCTGGCAGGGTGACCCCCGAGCTGGATA
The DNA here is from genome assembly GCA_965369635.1 of uncultured Anaerolineales bacterium. Classification (GTDB taxonomy): domain Bacteria; phylum Chloroflexota; class Anaerolineae; order UBA3071; family UBA3071; genus UBA3071. Next base: position 10,420 of record CBDURC010000093.1, read on the forward strand.
GCCAGCCGCAAGGGCTGCAGGCCAAGATGGTACACAGAAGTGCGAGGCTAATCACAGGCAGGCGAGGATGGAATCTCTTGTGCATTCGTCAGCGTCTCCCCTTGGAAGTTTGCCACTCGGGAGGATTATAGCACATCTCTTCGTTCTGTGCCAAGACAGCATCAGGAAGATGTTCCCTATGGCGGCGGGCTGAAGCCAGCCGCAAGCGCGTCTCTTGGCTGACCAACACATCGTGTCGCACGAAGGCATGCCACGGCGATGACTGAACTGACATTGCACCCAGCAGACAATCTCGCTTCCTTGGTGGAAAGCCTCCTCTTCGTCGCTGATGGGCCGGTGACATTGGAGCAGTTGGGTCGCGCCCTGGAGCTGAAGGCATCCCTGATCGAGCGAGCGCTTGACGAATTGGCAAGCTGCTATGAAGGTCGTGGGCTGCGTTTGCAGTGGCAGGGCAAGCGGGTGCAGACAGTCACAGCGCCGGAGGCCGCTCCTTACATTGAACGATTCCTGGGGCTCCAGCTTTCAACCAAGCTGTCCACGCCGGCTTTGGAGACCTTGGCCATCGTCGCCTACCGCCAGCCTGCGACGCGAGCGCAGATCGAAGCAGTGCGCGGCGTCAACTGCGACAGCGTCCTGCGCACCCTACTGCACCGGGGACTCATTGAGCCTGTAGGACGGCTGGAGCAAGCGGGGCGACCTATCCTCTACGGCACCACCTTCGAGTTCCTGCAATACTTTGGCTTCAGCGACCTTTCGCAACTGCCGCCACTGCAAGAAGGGGGCCGGAGAGGGGAGCAGGCGGCAGAGGCCGAATGCTGATTCTGGTCACCGGCGGCAGCGGCTTCGTGGGATCGCACCT
>CBDURC010000094.1:0-11164 GCA_965369635.1 uncultured Anaerolineales bacterium
GAGCTGGGCTACCTCGATTGGCGCGAGTTGGGTCCTGGCGATCCCCTGTCGCTGCTGAGTTGCCTGTTGGCGACAGCTCTGGCGGGAGTAGCCTTCATCCTGCTCACCAGCATCACTCAAAGTATCGCTTTCCATCTTTGGGGCAGCGCCGTCCTGATCTCGTTTCTCGCCTGGTTGGACAACGTTTTTCCGTCCTTCGGCTATTTCTACGACAATCTGCTGGTTCTGGCAATCGGTGTGGCAGTCGGTGGTTTGTGGCTGGCGCTCTCGGAGTGGTTGCGGCCGAGGGAGGGGATAGGCCTGGTGAGAGTATCCCGCATCTTCGGAGCCCTGACCATCCTGTTGTTCGCCTTCATCATGGCCGTAGACAGCTACGATGCAACCTGGCAGAAAACGACGATGGAAGTCATCGCTTTTCTGGGCAGCATCGGTTTCATCGCTGCCAGCGTGAAACGACAGGCGCAGGTTTTCCTCTACAGCGGGGCCGCTTTTCTCCTTTTCTTGATCATCCATGTGAACTTCGAGCATTTCGCCGATAAGATCGGGGTGCCTATTGCTCTCCTCATCATCGGGGCGCTGCTCATCGGCTTGGGCCTGGGAACGGAGTGGTTGAGCAAGCGCATACGAGCTCCCCAGTAGTACCTTGCCGAAAAGGTCTTTGTAAGCCCGGCAAGAAAACTAACCACGAAGAGCGAAACATGCCTGAGATAGACAAAGCTCTGATCCGTGCCCAGGTGGCCGGACTGCTGGAGCAGGCGGGGGAGCCCCAGGCTTTCGACGCGGGACTGCACGATCTGCTGCGTTCGCTCGGCGGCGAAGAACAGGCCGCCGGCGCGGCACGGTTCATCCCCGGGATGGGCCAAAGCTATGGCGCGCCCGTTCCTGCCCTGCGTATCATCGCCGCTGAACTGACCAAGTGGGGACAGCGAAGCCCGGCGGTGGTCTTCGCTCTGGTCGAACGGCTGTGGCGCAACGGTTCGCGCGACGAGCGGGTCATCGCCGCCAAGATGCTGGAACGTCTCGGCAAGCGGCAGTGGGCGGAGACGCTGGACTTGGCTGCCTCCTTCGTGGGCAGCATCCGCAACTGGGAGGAGTGCGACCAACTGGCCTGCTTCGGCCTGCGGTACGTCGTGCAGCGTCACCCCGAGGCTGTGCTGCCCCGCTGCCAGGCCTGGGTGCAAGAAGAAGACAAGTGGACGCGCCGCTTCGGCGTGGTTGTGGTGACCAGCCTGCCCAGGGACAGAACGTATAGCCCTTCCGAGCAAGAGTTCGCCATCCTGGAGGCGGTGATGGCCGACGCGTCGCGGGAGGTGCAAGATGCGGTCGCCTGGGCGCTGCGGAAGATCGGCAACCGGGACCCGGCGGCTGTGGCTGCTTACCTGCGCCACCACGCCGCGGATGCCAGCCGTTCCACCCGCCGCATCATCAAACAAACCTTGAAAGCCCTGCCCGACGAGGAGCAAGAAGCGATCAGGGCGTTGCTGGAGACGTAGGGGCGAACGGTTGTTCGCCCCTGCAGCGATTTGACATTCCGAACCTTTGTTCGTATAGTAGTGATTGAATGGCTTGTGCTCAACGCACATTGAAACTCCGATGGAGACTTCGATGGCCAAGCCGGAATGGGACGCGGATGGCCACGGACGAACACGGATAAGAATAGATACAATCCGTGTTCGTCCGCGTTTGTCAGCGTCCAATTCGAGGATCGTTGCATGAACGCAAGAGAAGCCAGAGAACTGGGACAGTGCATTGCCGCGCTCGTTCAGACCGGGCAGCCGGAGGAAGCCTACAGTCTGTTAGCCCCCGTCCTGGCCCAGCGCACACGGTTCCCCCTGCTGGAGTGCATCGGTGAACCCATAGGCGCCGGCCCACTGAAGACCGCGAATGCCTTTTTGGACCACATTGCCGCTCAGAAGACAGAAGGCGGCTGGGTGGTGATTGGCAGCGCCCTGGGCCAGCAGTTGGGCCGCGATCCCACTGGCGCCTTCACCCGCTGTCGAAACTTCATCATCGCTGCCAACGTCTGGTACGGTGCAGACATCCTGGGCGAGCGGGTGCCCGGTCCGGCGTTGGTGAGCGACTTTCAGCCCGCGCTGACGTTGCTGGCCCCCTGGCGCGAGGACGCCAACCGCTGGGTGCGCCGCACCGTCGGCGTCGCCGTGCACTTCTGGGCCAAACGGACGCGCGGCGCGGCGAAGCATGCGGCCCAGGCAGAAGCGCTGCTGGCCTTCCTGGAGCCGATGTTCGGGGAGTGGGAGATGGACGCTGTCAAGGGCGTAGGTTGGGGACTGAAGACGCTGGGCAAACACTATCCTGACTTGGTGGCGGACTGGCTGGCGCGGCAGGTTGGCTGCCGTCATCGAGCCTTGATGCTGCGCAAGGCGCTCACGTATCTCTCGGAAGGTCAACGCGCCCGAGTTGCGGGAGAATCGTCATAGGACAGTGAGGAAGCAATGCGTGATGCGTGAAACGTGAGGGACTCCGGATGTGTTCGTCACGTTTCACTCGTCACGTTTTACGGTGCGCATGATGCAAGTGTCCTCGGGTTATCTCTGATGAAACTGGAGTTCCAGGAATATCGCCCCCGCAAGATCATCAACGTCCACAAGCACGTGGACGGCCCCTGGTTCTGGGGCAAGTACACAGCACATCCCTACGTGGGCTGCCGCAGCGGCTGCGAGTTCTGTTACACGCGGGGCAGCCGCTACTTGGGGCGGCGCGACCCCGACACCTTCGACACCGTCATCCGGGTCAAGATCAACGCCATAGAGCTGTTGCGCAACGAGCTGCCCTGCCTGGCGCACGAGGTGATCTCCGTTGGGGATTGGCAGCAGCCGGCCGAGGACCGCTACTGCCTATCACGCTCCATGCTGGAGGTGGTGCGCGACGTTGGCTTTCCTCTCTTCATCATTGAACGCTCGCCGCTGCTCGTCCGCGACATGGACCTGTTGATGGAGATCAACCGGCAGACGTGGGTGGGGGTGCTCTTCAGCATCAGCAACGTGGACCCGGTCCTGAAGAAAGCCTTCGAGCCCCGCAGTCCCAGCGTGAAACGCCGCCTGCAGGCCATGGAGAAGTTGGCCAGCGGGGGCATCATGGTGGGCACCTCGATGATGCCCATCATTCCCTTCGTGGGCGACGACGAAGCGCACCTGGATGACATGATACGCGCCACCAGGGATCACGGGGGAACGTGTGTGCTGGCCGGCGGGCTGACGATGCAAGGCGTCCAGGCTGAACGCACGCTGGCGGCTGCCCGGCGGTTGGACCCGGCGCTGGAGGCTCGCTTCCGGCAACTGTACAACTGGGAAGTGGGAGGCAAGCCCAGCTATAGCCCGCCAAAGGCCTACAACGCCCGGCTGGGGCTGCTGGTTCGCGAGCTGTGCGCCCGGCATGGCCTGCTGGATCGGTTGCCGCGCTACGTCGCGCCGGGACCGTTGGCCGTCAACAAGCGCATCGCCGAGCGGCTGTTTCTCAGGACCTACGACCTGGAGCTGGAGCAAGCCGCTGACTACCGCATCTGGGCCTACCGCAAGGCAGCCTGGACGGTGGACGAGTGGCCGGAGAACGTCGCCGAGTTGTACGCTGCTCGAGGCGAGGCGGGGCTGCGGGAACTGCCGGGGATCGGCCAGAGTCTGGCCGGACAGATCGCCCGGTGGCCGCGAGAACGAGAGCATAGTTTGCGGGCTGGCCGGGCCTAGTACAGTTCGAAGGTAGGAGGTAGGAGGAGGCAGGATGGATTACCGCATCTATTGTCTGATGACAGTGCTCGCCTGGGGGGTATGGGGTTTCGGCGCCAAGGTGGTGGCCGAACGCTTGCCGAGCGGGGTTGCCCCCTTGCTGACAGGTGCCACCTCGGTGTTGTGCATAGCTTGCTACGTGCTTAATCGGCGTAGTTCTATTCCCCTGAATAAGTACTCCGCCTATGCCTGCGTCACTGGGGTGCTTTCCGCCTTGGCCGTCCTTGCCCTTTACAAGGCTCTTGAGAGGGGGCCTGTCTCCGTGGTCATTCCTTTCACCGGCCTCTACGTCTTGGTTACAGTAGTATTGGGGCTTGTATTCTTGCACGAGCAGGTCACGCCCTCAAGGATAGCGGGGGTACTGCTTGCCTCCTTGGCGATTTTCCTGCTGTCGCGGTAGTGCTTTGCTGGGGCTCTCTGTTGACAAGTTGTACGTCATCAATGACTCTATTGAAAAAACGGCCAAAAGCCATCAGCGGATTGAGCGGATGAAGCGGACGAGAATGAAACAAAATCGGCTCAATCCGCTCAATCCGCTGACAATCTTGGGTTCTTTCAGAGGAGTCATACCTTCCTAGTTCGTGGTGGTCTCTGAGCGTTGCCTTCCTTACAATGCCTTCCTGATAATGTCTTCCTGATGGAGGAACAAAATGTCCAAGATTGATTTCAAGAAAGAACTGAAGCACCTTTATCGGCCTTCGACCAAGGAGTTCGTGGTGGTTGATGTGCCGCCGATGCAGTTCCTGATGATTGATGGTCACGGCGACCCCAATACGGCGCAGGAGTATCAAGATGCCCTCGAAGCGCTGTATGCAGTGGCCTACAAGCTCAAGTTCATGAGCAAGAAGGAGATGGGGATGGGGATGGACTACGTCGTCCCACCTTTGGAAGGGCTCTGGTGGGCGGAGGACATGGAGACGTTCACCACCGGAAGAGACAAGAGCGCCTGGGATTGGACGATGATGATCATGCAGCCGGAGTGGATCAGCCAGGAGATGTTTGAGGAAGCGCTGAAGCAGGTGGGAAAGAAGAAGCTGGCGGCGCTGCCCAAGCTCCGGCTGGAAACCTATCACGAGGGGCTTTCGGTGCAGATCATGCACGTCGGCTCATACGATGACGAGGCTCCAACGCTGGACAGGATGCATCACGAATTCATCCCCGAAAACGGCTACGAGATGGCCGGCAAGCATCACGAGATCTACCTCAGCGACCCGCGCAGAGTGGCGCCAGAAAAGCTCAATATCGTGCTCAGGCAGCCGGTCAGGAAGATTTGAGGAGGCAAGATGAGATGACGCTGAAGCCATTGGCCGGATTCAAGTCGTTGGAAACGCATCACTGCGTCACCGGTTCCCTGCGCCACGTCTACGTCTACAACGACCACGACATCAGCGAGGAGATGCTGCTGGGGCTGGGCGCGGGGGTGAGTTTCAGCTATTGGCACTTCAAGGGGCAGACGCCCTTCATGGGCGGGCGAGGCGGCTTCAGGCCCCCCATGATGGAGGAGGTTGCCGGCCAGCGCACCGGCGTGGTGGTGGAGTGGCATACCACCACCAGCGCACGCAAGGCGGAGCGGACGCTGCTGGAGATCCTTGAGGCAGGGCAGCCGGTGATGATCCAGTGCGATATGGGCTTCTTGCCCTACTTCGACTTCGGCGACATGGACTATCACTTTGGCTGGCACGTCGTGGTCGTCTGCGGGTACGATGCGCAGACGCGCCAGGCGCTCATCGCTGACCGGGATGGAGTGTACCCGGTCTCGATGGAGGATCTGGAGAAGGCACGCGGCTCGAAGTTCAAGCCCTTCCCGCCCAAACACAAGTGGTACACCTTCGACTTCAGCCAGAAGCGGCAACCCACCGCCGGCGAGGTGCGCCAGGCCATCGCTGAGCAGGCGCAGCCCATGCTGGAGCCGGTCATCAGCAACATTGGCGTCAAGGGCATCCGCAAGGCGGCCAAGATGGTGCCCATGTGGCCGAACTCACTGGATGCAAACGAGTTGCGGTTGGCGCTTTTCAACGGCTATATCTTCATCAGCCCTGCAGGCGGTTCCGGCGGCGGCATCTTCCGCTACATGTTCAGCCGCTTCCTGCGCCAGGCCGCCGAGATCAACGGCGACAAGCGGCTGGTCCCGGTCGCCGACCAGTTTCAGCGCATCGGCGACGCTTGGGAGGAGTTGGGCAAATGGTTTCGTCAGACCTCCGAAGCAGACAACCCGGCCTCGCTTCTGCAGGAGTGCGTGGCTCCACTCCAGGGGCTGGCCGACCTGGAGGAAGAGGCCTGGACGCGGCTGCGGGAGTTGGTTCAGTAGGTGGGCATGACTGCACAAGGAATGCGGGGCGAAGTATGCAAGGGAGTGAAGCTCCGCTGGGAGCAGGAAAGAGCAAAGTGAGAACATGTACCCCGACGAGATTCTCATTCGTGGAGCCAAGAGTCTCCCGCCATTGCGTTGACGATGTTCGTAGCAAGCCACGGAGCGTAGCGGAATGGCGTTTTGACGGGACTCCACTTCGTTTCGTGCCTGACTACGAGCCATCAACACGTTGCAGGGAGACCACCGGGCCAAGGAACACAACCTCAAGAACCTCGACATAACACTTCGGAAGGACACCGCCGTAAGATGATAGATCTTTCTTTCAGCAGATTCATCGGTGCGCTTCTCGTCGCAGTCGTTCTCGGCGTGGCTGTTCCGAGAGTGGGTTCAAACGCGAACGCTCCCTCGCCACAGGCTACATCATCTGCGCCAGGGCCACGGGTGATCCTGCTTCACGATGACAGATACATCCCCCATCGCGTGCTTCCCCCAACGCAGGCGAAGTTGGGCATTCGGGCGGCGACTTTTGCCGTCAACTGGAATCCCCTCGGCTGCAGGGGTGAGACCAGTCCCTGGCCTCAGGATGCCAAGACCGCGTTCAACTTCGCCATTGGCATCTGGAGTTCCCTGCTTGACTCGAGCCAGGCAATTGTCGTTGATGCCTGTTGGCGGACGGACCTGCCTGAACGGCACATTGCCGAAGGTGGCCCCACTTCCAGACATCGTGACTTTGCCAATGCTCCGATGGCCTCCACCTGGTATGCGGCTCCGTTGGCCAACGCACTGGCAAACAGTGATATCAATGACCATGATGGTTGGGATGGCGATCAGGATGGCAACGATGCTGATTCTGAGATAGGCGTCGAGCTCAATCGCACTTTCAATTGGTACTTTGGCACCGACGGCAACACGCCTCCAGACAGGCTCGACCTTGCCAGCACGGTGCTGCACGAACTCTGCCATGGGTTGGGGTTCATCGGTTTTGCAGCTGTGGACACTGGAAACAATGCGTGTGCCACCGGCATTCCCGGAGACGGATGTCTCGGATGGCAGGGCTATCCTGCTATCTACGACCGTCTCACCGAAGACGGCAATGGTGGTGCGCTCCTCGATTACACCATCCCTTCTGCCGCGCTGGGCAACGCCCTCACCGGTCAGGTCGGCGGCGGTGTCTACTTCGACGGTCCCAGAGCCAAGGCGGCTAACCGCAACGCCCCGGTCAAGCTGTATGCGCCCAACCCATGGGGAGGTTCCAGTTACTCTCACCTCGACGAGGTCTTCAATGGTACCCCTAATTCGCTGATGACCCACCGTCAGCTCAACGGTGTATCGGAACACCACCCAGGCCCGGTTACGCTTGCCATGCTCCAGGACATGGGCTGGGCCGCGGCAGCCGTCGAAACCACCGCTGTTCACCTTCCCCTGGTGATGAACCAACAGCTGCCAGTTTCTGAATGGATCACTATCTTGAGTGAGGACTTCGAGGGCCCCTTCCCTGGCAGCGCATGGCTGGTGCTCGACGAGAACAGTGATAGCGGTCTCTACTACTGGGGCCAGCGGGACTGCCGGAGCAGCGGTGGCTCCTTCAGCGCCTGGAGTGTCGGGGCCGGCGATACGACCTTCAGTTGTGGCAGCAACAGCCCGAATGATGTGTCGGCCTGGATGGTCTACGGGCCTTTCAGCCTGGTCGATGCTACGGCGGCCGAATTAGTCTTCGATTGGTGGAGCGAGACCGAGTTGGATCGCGACCATTTCACCTGGGGTGCCTCTACCGATGATTACCACTACCATGGCGCCCGCGTCAGCGGCGATCACTCAACTTGGACCAGGAGCGAACGGCTGGACCTGAGCGCTGTGCCGGTCCTGGGCAATCTGCTGGGGGAGGAGCAGGTCTGGATTGGGTTTTCGTTCCAGAGCGGGCCGGGCCCAGGTCACGAGGGAAGTTACGTAGACAACGTGCGGCTGCGCAAGCAGGTAGGAGGTGCTGCCATCGGGAGCGAAAGGCCGGTAGGGCCTCAGCGCGTCCTGCAGCCCAACCAGATGTTGGAGGTTGTCAGTTTGCGGCGGAATGCACACTGACGAGGGGATTGGATGAGAATGAACATCGATCTGACCCAGTGGCTTCTGGAATCGGACGAGCCTTGGACCCGCTACCGCACGCTGGTGGAGCTACTCGACCGGCCCGAGAACGACCCTGAGGTGCAGGCTGCCCGCGCTGAGATGCTGGCTCATCCGCAGGTGCAGGCGATGATGGCCGAGGCGGCCACCTGGGGGGATCGCCCCCTCAAGCGGCACAACGACGCCAGCCACCCCATCTACAAGTTCAGCACGCTGGCCGATTTCGGCGTGCAGGCCGACACTCCCGGGATGCCGGCGAGCATTGCGGCCGTGCTGTCCCACCAGGCACCGGAGGGGGCGTTTCAGACTGTGGTGAACATTCCCAGGGCGTTCGGTGGGACGGACGAGGACACGTGGACGTGGATGCTGTGCGACGCGCCAACGCTGCTCTATGCCCTGCTGGCCATGGGCCTGGGCGATGACGAGCTGCGTCCTGAGCCTGCCGAAGGGCGCGTGCAGCAGGCCGTGGATCACCTGGTTAGTCTGGTGGATGAAAACGGCTGGCGCTGCCGCTGCGCGCCCGAGTTGGGCAAGTTCCGGGGGCCAGGCCGCAAAGCCGATCCCTGCCCCATCGTCAACGTCTATGCGCTGAAGGCGCTGGCCCAGGTGCCTGAACTGCTCGATAGCGCCGCCACGCGCGCCGGAGCTGAGATGCTCCTCTGGCACTGGGAGCACCAGACCGAGCGCAAGATCTACATGTTCGGCATCGGCACGACTTTCCGCAAGCTCAAGTACCCCTTCGTCTGGTACGACATCCTGCACGTGGTCGACGTGCTCAGCCGTTTTCCCTTCGTCCAGGACGATCCCCGCTTCCAGCAGATGGTGGAAACGATCACCGCCCAGGCTGACGAGGACGGGCGCTACACCGCCGGCTCGATGTACCGCGCCTGGAAAGGCTGGTCCTTCGCCGACAAGAAGAACCCCTCGCCCTGGCTCACCTTCCTGGTGTTGCGGGTGCTCAAGAGAACAAGCACGTGAAGCAGGATCTGTGATCTTTGGCTTGTAGTGTCGGCTCAGGCCGCTTCCTGCCCCACAGGCGGCGCTGGAGCGACTGCTGCGAGCTCCCATGAGGAGTGTGACCATGAGAACGCTAGAAGAGAAGCACCTTGCCGCTTGCTGCGGCCTGTACTGCGGGCTGTGCCCGCGGTTCCAATCCAAAGCGCCCAGCCGCTGCCTCAGTTGTCACCTGGGCGAGCAGCACTCCTACTGCAGCGTCTACCGCTGCTGCGTCACCAAGCGCGGGCATCACACCTGCGGCGATTGCGACGACTATCCTTGCGAAAGGCTGCTGAGGGTGCTGGGCGTGGAGGAGGGGCTGGACAGCTTCATCAGCCACAAGCCCGCCCTGCCCAACCTGGAGAGGATCAGGGAGGTCGGACTGCTGACCTATCTGGAGGAGCAGCGGGAGCGGCTGCTGCTGGTGGAACACCTCCTCGCCCATTACAACGAAGGTCGCTCGATGACCTTCTACTGTGCGGCCTGCGCCCTGATGCCTCCCGACCTGATCCGCCAGGCGATAGACGAGCTAGAGGGGATGCTGACCAGCGAACAGGTGGATGGTTCCGATCTCAAGGCCAAGGCGAAGGCCAAGGCCATGAGAGGGATCATGCGGGACCTGGCTTCGCAAGCCGGCATTGATATAAAGCTGAGGAGAAAGAAGAAGTGACTGAGAGTCTGAGCATCTCGCTGGTGAACGCCTACCTGGCCCACAAACAGCACCTGTTGCCCACCTCCCGACATGCCGACGTGGTGCAGGTCACCCGCGACATCGTGGCCCTGCATGCCACAAGCGCGACCTCGCCATATCTTTCGTTGTGGGCGCGCATGCCCGACTTCCAGCGGGAGGTCCTGGAAGATGCCCTGTACAAGCGGCGCGATCTGGCCAAAGTGCTCTGTATGCGGGTGACGGTGCACGCCGTGCCCAGCGATGAGGTGCCCCTGTTCATCCGGGCCTGCCAGGCCTACGTCGGGCGCCGCACGCCCCCTCGGTTCCGAGGCCCGGGCCTTCTGGTGCACGCAGGGCTCTGCCAGGAGGAGGAAGCAGAGGCGCTACTGCAAGACCTGCACCGCCGAGTGCTGGACGTGCTGGCGGAGAAGGGACCATCGACGGTACGCGAGATCAGCCAGGTGGTGCCTGAGTTCAAAGCCAAGATCCGGCACGACGTGGGCAAGCCCTACGAAGGAGCGTTCAGCATCGGCTCCCGCTTGGTGAACAGCATGTCCGCGTGGGGGCTGATCATCCGCGCGCGGCCTCGAGGCAGTTGGCGCAGCAGCCTCTACGAGTACGCCGCACTCTCCGACTGGCTGCCGGACATCGATCTGGCGTCCATCACCCCCGAGGAAGCGCGCGCCGGAGTTGTACGCCGCTACCTGGCGGCCTTCGGCCCCGCAGCCCTCGACGACATCCAGTGGTGGACCGGCTTCTCCAAGCGCGAGGTGAATAAAGCGCTGGAGCCTCTGATGCCAGAGCTGACGCAATTGGTTATTGAGGGTCTGGGCGATGGCTATCTCATGCTGGAGGATGACGCTCAGCGGCCGCGCGGCGTCACCCCGCCGGACACTCCGTACGTGTTCTTCCTTCCCAGCCTTGACCCGTACATCATGGGCTACCGTGATCGCCGTCGCTTCCTGGCAGAGAGACACTACAAGAAGGTCTTTGACCGCGCTGGCAACGCCCTGCCTACCGTCTGGGTCAATGGCCGGGTGGTGGGGGCCTGGGGGCAACTCAGAGAGGACGGGAGCGTGATCTATGGTCTGTTCGAGTCGCTGAGCGATAAGGAGCAGGCCCTGCTGGCGGACGAAGCCCAACGGCTGGAAACCTTTCTGGATGGCGAGTTCATCAAACCTGCTTTCTTCCACACCTCCTTCACCCGCGCTCTGAAGTAGTATTATCGCTTGCTCGCCTGACATCTGGTGCACACCGCAGGAGGATGGGAGGATTCTGTACCGGACACTTCTCCGGCAAGTCACCAAATGGGACGCGGACAAACGCCGA
>CBDURC010000095.1:0-10955 GCA_965369635.1 uncultured Anaerolineales bacterium
TCGGCCATCGTCGGCAACGACGGGGCGCACGTAGCGGTTGTTGACCGCCACCTCGGCCAGGGACGTCGCCATGTCCAACTCCGCCAACCCCTGAGCAGTGGCCAGCAAGCGCGGTGCAGCAGCCGCCACCTGATCGAGCAGTTGCCGGTAGAGCTGATTTTCCAGGTCCAGCAGTCGCTCCTGGGCGTTGAGGACGAGGGATTCGTACTCCTTGAGCTCTGGGGTGATGTAGCGCTCAGCGTTGACCAACGTCTGCTTGCGGATATACTCCTCGGGTACCAGGTGCTGGTTGGCCTTGGTCACCTCGATGTAATAGCCGAAGACCTTGTTGTAGCCCACCTTGAGCGACTTGATGCCCGTACGCTCCCGCTCCGTCTGCTGCAGCCCAGCGATCCACGCCTTGGCATCCCGCGCAGCGGCGGAGATGCTGTCAAGTTCCGCTGAGAAACCAGACCGGATGACACCGCCCGTGGCCAGCGTGGCCGGCGGTTCGTCGGAGATGGCCTTTCGCAAGAGCGAGAGGACGTCTTCACAGAGATCGGGGGGGGAAGAGAGTAGGTATTGGGTATTGGATATTGGAGCCCCGGATTCCGATCCAATATCCAATTCACCAATATCTAGTCCCCCAACGAGCGAGTGTATTTGCGGCACTCGCGTCAGCGTCTCTCTGATACCTACCAAGTCCCTTGGCAAAGCAATGCGCTGCACGACGCGGGTGACCCACCGCTCCAGGTCACCTACCCCACGCAGGATGTCCCGCAGCTCCACGCGTCGCGGCGTGTCGTTGACCCACGATTGCACAGCGTCCAACCGGCGGTTGATGCGCTCCACGTCCAGCAGCGGCTGACCCAGCCAACGGCGCAGCAGCCGCGCGCCCAGCGGCGTGCGAGTCACCTCGAGCACACCTAGCAGCGAGCCCTTGGCCGAGCCGGAGCGGATGGTCTGCACCAGCTCCAGGTTGCGCCAGGTGGCCTCATCGAGGACCATAAACTCCGCCGTGGAGTAGGTGCGCAACCCCGCGAGCTGCGCCAGCGCATCGGGCTGCGTGTCCCGAAGATACTGCACCAGCGCCCCCGCGGCGCGCACTGCCAACGGCTTGCCCTCACAACCGTAGCCGGCCAGCGATCCCACGCCGAAGTGATCCAGCAGCGCCTGGCGGGCCGTCTCCAGCTCAAAGCGCCACGCATCCAGATTTGATAAGGAATAGGGGACAGGGATTCGCTCCTCGTCTCCCCCATACCCCCTCACTCCCACACCCTCTTCCGGTGTAACGACCTCTGCCGGCTGAAGCCTCGCCAGTTCTTCCGCCACCCGTTGCCGCACACCATCATCATCAAACTGCGTGGTGGCGAACTCACCTGTGGTGATGTCAGCGTAGGCCAAGCCGGCGCGGCGGTCTTCCATCACCAGGGCCACCAGGTAGTTATTGCTTCTCTCCTCCAACAAGCCGGGCTCCACTAGCGTGCCGGGGGTGACCACCCGCCGCACATCGCGGGGCACTAGCCCTCTCGCTGGCGCTGACCCCATCTGCTCGGCGATGGCGACCTTGTATCCGGCGCGGATGAGCTTGGCGATGTAGCCGTCGGCGGCATGGTGGGGGACGCCAGCGAGGGGCACACGGTGGTTCTTGCCCACGGGGCGGGAGGTGAGCACGATGTCGCAGACCTCGGCGAGGATCCTGGCATCCTCGTCAAAGGTCTCGTAGAAGTCGCCCAGGCGGAAGAAAAGAATGACGTCGGGGTATTGCTTCTTGAGGGCCAGGTACTGCCGCCGCATGGGTGTGGTCATGAGCTTCCGCATGCCTTCAGGTACTCTGCTGGTGTCCGCACCAATAGCGAGGTCTTGTCGCGAAAGTGCCGGGCGTTCCACGAGATGAACGCATCTATCTCGGCATACTCCTCGGCCGTGCTCAGTATCAACGCGTCCATGAAAGCCATCTTGGCGAAGATCTTGTACAAGCTGCGCTCAATGAGCACTCTCTGCAGGAGTTGCTCAGCGGATAGGCCTTGAGTCCTGGGGATAAGCACTCGCACCCTGTAGCTCTTGGCGAAATCACGGTAGAGTCTTTGCACGGCGACAAGAGACAGATTGAACGAGGCCTGGCCGCAAATCTCCAACAGATTGAAGATCGTCGTTGCTTTGGGAATAGGCCGCACCCTGTCCAGGAAGTCCTGATTGAGCGAGAACCGCACATCGCGGAGATACATCAGGTGCATAGCGTAGACGTCGGAATCAATCAGGATCATACGCGTACCCTCGCGAAGCCTCCATGAACTCCTTGATCGTCGGGTGAGGGGGATTGGCTCGCAACTCGGCGATGATCTCCTGCATCTCCCGTTCTGCCTGCGCGATTTCCTGCGGGGTGTAGTGGGGCTGCTCTGCCGCCATCCGCTGTGTGGCTGCCCAGATGTCTTCGAGTACTTCCCCAACAGCCTGCTCGCTGTCGGCAGTGTCTAGACCCTCCTCCTGCTGCCAGCGTTGGGTGATCGCTCGCAGGTTTGGGACGTCGGGTGTCTCTCTCCGAAGCTGAATAGCCTCCTGTGCTTCCATCTGCATAGAAGCCAAGGAGCGTGATCTCGGCTGCACATGATAAGCTGCACCCGCGTCGCGCACTTCTGGCCGCAGCAGCCGTTCCACGTCTTCGGCGGCAATGCGGTAATCCCGCCCCAACTTTGCCGCCGGCAGCTTCCCCTGCTTGATGTAGCTGCGCACCGTCTCCACCCGCACTTGCAGGAGGTCCGCCACATTCTGCGTCGTCAGGTAGCGCCGGTTTTCGACTGCCCCTTCCTGCTTTTCCATCGGCAACACCTCTGTTTTCCTGAGTTTGCCTTATTTTACCGCAATTTGACGCTGCAGGCAAACGGCAGACGACAGAGACCAAACTGGCACTACAGCGCAGCTATCCTGGCCTTGCCCATGGGATCGCCATACAGCGTATAGGCCAGCCAGGTAGGGTTGGTCTCGTCCAGACCCTTGACGTGCAAACGGGCGCGGTGGAACGCCTCCCCCAGCGGGGCACCATCCCACAGCTCGTCGTAGAACTTCACCGCGAACTCGGCTGCCAGCTCATCGTGCACCTCCCAGGCGGAGCCCACGAAAGCGCTGGCGCCGGCGTTGACGAAACGCTCCGCCCAGCCGTCCAGTCCGGTCAAAGCAAAGCCGAGTTGGCTGGTGTGACAGGCATTGAGGAAGACCAGTGGCCTGGCCAACTTCACCCCCGTTGCCTTAGGGCCGACAATGTCCGACGGGCGCAGTTCGCCGTCGGACAGTTCCACCGCCGACTCGCCTGGTCGTTCGCTGTTGAAGTTGCCGTGGCAGGCGAAGTGCCAGAGGCTCACCTCGCCCTGCTCCAGAAGATCGCTGACCTCGGACACCCGCCGCAAGAAGGGAGCCCGCACAGCGATACCCGTCTGCCCCAGACCTTGGAAGTACTCCTCCTCCCGTTTCACGTGCTCCAGGCCACTCTCAGGCACCACCAGCGTAGCGGAGCTCACCTCCACAGCATCCGGCAGGCCGTTGCCCGCCAGCCAGCGGGAGAGCTGGAACCGCTCGCAGAGGAACTCGTCGTCAATGATGTCTTCCAGGTCGCTGTCGTCGTAGGGCTTGACCATCTCCCAGGGGATCCAGGGCTCATCGGATGTGATGAGGATGCTCTTTCCCCGCAGGCCGTCCCGAAATCGGCGGTAGGCCTGTTTCAGTTCCGGTGAGAAAAGGTCTCTGTACAGGTTCTGGCCAATGCTCTCCAGGCGGGCTCGGATCTGCTCCTGCTGTAGCACGCTCCTCTCTTCCAGCCGCTTGCGGGCCAGGATGTTCAGCTCGTCGAACAGGTGGCCCAGGTGTTCCCGCGGCGGGCACGCCAGCCGCACCGACCCGGCGGGGGTGAAGTGGACCCCCACCTCACTGTGGACGGAGTGCAGCATGAAGTGCAACGTGCGCTGGTCATCGCTGAGCGTGACGCGCAGCTCCAGGTCCGGGGGCAATGCCCCGGGCGAGCTGGTGCGCACAGCCACCGGCTCCGTGCTCACCGGACGAGCGGCAACTGACACGTCCGCCTCCACTACTTGAGTGACGAAGCTTGCACTGCCCACATTGCGATTGCGGTGATAGAAGTCCAGGACGATGCGCTTGTTGCCAAGGCTCAGCGGCCGCAGGAAGAAGACGACGGGATCGGAATCGCGTTCAGGATAGACGGTGGTCGGTTGCATCGTGCGGCCGTACGCCTCTTCGAAATCCTCCGCCCGCAGGATGACCAGCACATCCTCGGGGCCACCGCTGGTCAGCTCCATGGCCACGCGCTCGGTGACCAGCGACCATTCCACAGGCTGGCGGGTCAGATTGACAGTCAGCGGCACAGGCGGCTGCTCCAGCCGCACTTGGTCCGGAAAGTTCACGTCGGTGTAACGCTCAACGACAAGCGGCGACTCGGGCTCCTCCCCAGCCATCTCCTCCTCGTTTCCCGCCATCTCCGGCTCCTCGAACCATGGCGGCGGGAGAGGCTGCTCGCCATCCTCCCTGATCAGACTCCTGCGGACAGTCCGGGCATCGGCCAGCATGTCCAAGACCATTTCCAGCACCTGGGAGTCGACCTGCACCCTCTTTTTCCCCCGCAAGCGGCGGCCCTTGGCTGCGTCGAGGATATCGTCCAGATACCATGCAAGAACCGGTATCCTCTCCAGTTGCTGCAAGAACTCAATGGCGACGTCAGCCCGTTCAACATCAGATGCTGCAGCCCACAGCCGCTCCTCCACCTTGGCGAAGAGGGTCAGCAACTCCTGGCGCACGCCGCTATCCAGCCGGTGCCAATGCTCCCGGAGCCGCTCGCCCGTCGCCTGCATGGCCGGCACCGCTTTGCGGCGCAGGAAGACCCGCTTGTTGCTCATAGCTCACCTCAATACACGAAGAAGACCACGAAGAATACGAAAGAGCACGAAGAACACGAAGGAAGTTTCGCCTCTTTTGCTTGTTTCGTGACTTTCGCGGCTTACGCCACGCGATTGACCAACTTGATCAATTCACCCCATCCGGTAGCGGCGAAGTCCAGATCGTCGTAGAACTGCGAGATGCCCCTGGCGGGGAAGTAGATGGACAGGCCGTGGGCGCGCTCGGCGTACTCGTCGCCCTGGGCCACGTTCGCCAAGATCGGCCTCCCGCTCCCTGGTGTCAACTCGCCCAGCAGGGCCTGAGCGGAGTCCAGCACAGCAGCATCCTGGCCTTGGTACTGCCGCAGAAACGCCTGCAAGAAATCGCTCAGGTCCAGGTAGTCCGGGTCGTCGAATCGGAAGCCATCCTGCTTGGCTCGGTTCAGTGCCACCTCCAGGAACACGTCATCAGCAAGAACAGCTCGCAGCGCGGCCACAAAGGCCGCCACCTTCTCCCCCAGCGGCTCCATCTGCCGCAGATCAATGGCTGCCTGCGTCACCTCCGGCAATCGGCGGGTGGGAGGCCGGTAGGAGCCCACGTATTCTTCCACGATCAACTCGCCGAGTTCGTGCGGTGTCATCTGCGGGCGGTCAGTGAGCGCCGAAAGGATAGGAGTGTAGGGCCAACCGGCCATGGGCTCGACCTCTTGCGAGCCAACCAGAACATCCGCCTGATCCCTGAGCTGATAGGCTACTTCCAACATGCTCATCAGGCAGGCGTCCATGCCCACGATGCTCAGTCGCTGCCCTGTGGCCTCGGCCGCCTCGGCTAACGCCTGCTTCAACTCACCGTTGTCCAGGAAATCCTTGGATGAATCGTCCGCACAGATCCAGCGGGTATCATCATCCTGAATGCCCAGTACGTGGCCGGCTGTTTTGCGAAAGACCGCCTTGCGCACCCCAGTCTGGCTCATGGCCCGCGAGCGATCCGAAGTGCGCGGCAGATGCCGGTAGGCCGCATAGATGTCCTCTTCCTTCCAGCCGCCGCCGTGGTTCCAGAGCACCAGCAGGTAGTGCTCGGCAGGGCGACGCTCTATGCTCCAGATGATGAAGTCGCGCAGCGTGTTGGGGTCACCGCAGTTGGTTTCGTCAATGCGCAGCAGCTCTGGCTCTTGGTCCGGGCCTTTGATCTCCAAGCGGTAGCTGACGTCGTTCTCGGTGATGGTGTCGAACTGGGCCAGCACGGCCACGCCATCGCTGGCCCCGGCAGCCTTGAGCTCGTCCAGGTCGTCGTAGCCGGCCGACGTCATCTCGGCCATGATCTGCTCCGCCCCCCAGGTGGTGGGGAACTCCTTTCCGTTGTCCCCCGCCATGTAGAGCATGAGGGTCCATTGCCGCTGAGTCGGTTTCGGTTCCATGAGATCCTCCTCGCTGTCTTCTACGGGCGGGCCTCTGAAGATGCCCGCCAGCCACTCTGTCAGTCGTTCCCAGCACATGCGCTTCCTCGTTCCCCGCTGTGGAGCGGGGGTCAATGTCATTGAGTCCAGGTGTAGCGTAGGGCCTTGTGCCCGTTCTTTCCGCCCCAAGACGCCCGCAAGGGGCTAAACTACGCCTAACTTGATGACATTGAAGCGCGGGTCAATGTCATTGAGTCAAGGTGTAGCGTAGGGCCTTGTGCCCGTTTTTTGCCGCCCCAAGACGCCCACAAGGGGCTAAACTACGCCTAACTTGATGACATAGAGGCACGGGTCAATGTCATTGAGTCAAGGTGTAGCGTAGGGCCTTGTGCCCGCTATTGCTGCCCCAAGACGCCCGCAAGGGGCTAAACTACGCCTAACTTGATGACACAGAGGCGCGGGTCACCGGTATTATGATGACCAGGCCAAACTCCGCCGCTGCTGCTCTCCGCAGCATCTTCATTATAGCACACTTCCCCTGCATGAGTCAAAGGTCCGACAGCGCAGGCCTTGCCAAGGTGGGTCATGATGCGCGAACCTGCCATCTCGGATTTGACAAGACCCCGCGCGTATGCTATAGTTACCTATGCATAAGTTAGTAATGTGTTCAACAGAAGGAGAACCATGCCTCTACGAGACCAAATGCGCAAGGGGAGCTCCGAGATCATCATACTCAGCCTGCTGGCGCAAGAGCCCATGTACGGCTACCAGATCACGAGAGAGTTGGAACGCCGCAGCGCTGGGTACTTCAACATGAAAGAGGGACTGCTATACCCCACCCTGCACCGCATGGAGCAGGAGGAGTTGGTGGCGAGCGAGTGGAGCACAGTCGTCGGGAGACGTCGCCGCAAATACTATCGCCTCACGGAGAAAGGAGGCCAGGCGCTGATGGCGCAAACGGCGGAATGGCGCACCTTCACAGAACAGTTGCTGCACCTGGTGGACACACCAGCGCAACACGCCGGGTGATGATGCGATGACTGAGATGGATCACCTCCTGGCCCGCATCCGGGCGCAGATGAACCTGGACAGTGAGACCGAACACGACCTACTGGAGGAAATCCGCTCCCACCTGGAGGAGGCGGTGGGCGCAGCCCGGGCGCGGGGATTGGACGCGACCGAAGCCTTAGCGGAAGCGGCAGCCCGTTTCGGCGACGAGGAAGTAGGCGCTGAACTACAGCAGGTCCACGCCGGCCAATCCACTGCCGACGCCGTCATCGCCGCCGGACTGCCGGTGATCTGCGCCCTGCTGCTGCGCTGGCTGCTCTTCGCCCCTGATGGCACGGCCATTGGCTGGCAGCAACTGCTGATCCGTCCCGCCTTCTGGATCGTTGCTGTGGCAGCACTGCTCATCCCGCTGCTCAAGTTCGAGCGGAGGCGCTACGCCCTGGTGACCTGGGTGATTTTCTGGGGATTGACGGTAATCTTCGTCACCTGGCCGGCACTGCGCTGGTAGAATCAGCGAATCAGAATCTGGCCTCCTTGCGAGCAAGAAACAACCTCAGCTCGACTTTGCACGCCGGATCGTGAAACGCAAGACGTTCAACGTAGCTCTCGATTCGTTACGTTTTACGCATTACGTTTCACTGTGTCCGTCTCACTGAGAATCACACTTCCATCGCCAGTTTCATGCACACACAGATTCGCTTCGGAGGTCATATCCCATGCAAGACCTGGCCGTCATCGAAACCATCCTGCGCAACCGGCATCACTTCTTCAGCGAGATACGCGACGGCATCGGCCTGCCGGAGAAGATGCGGGCTATGCTGCTCTCCAGCATTGCCTTCCTGGCGCTATACGGCGCGGTGATGGGCTCCACTCACAGTCTGTGGCAAGCTCTGAGCTCCGCTGTCAAGCTGCCGGTTCTCTTCCTGGCCTCACTGATCGTCTGCTCACCCACGCTCTACTTCTTCAACATACTCTTCGGCTCCAACCAAAGCCTGACCCAAAACGTGGCCCTCATCCTGACGGCGATCACCGTCACGGCTGTGCTCTTGCTCAGCTTCTGCCCCATCATCCTCTTCTTCCTCCTGACCACCAGCCACTATCAGTTCTTCAAGCTGCTCAACGTGGCCGTCTTCGCCATCGCTGGCAGCACGGGAGTGGTCTTCCTCAGCCAGGGGATGCGCGTGGTGTCAGCATCAAGCAGAAGCAATGGGGGCAAGCGCTCTCGCCAGTGGGTGATGCGCGTCTGGGTGTTGGTCTACGGTTTCGTGGGCAGCCAGATGGCCTGGACGCTGCGCCCCTTCGTCGGCGCTCCCAGCATGAAGTTCGAGCTCTTCCGGCAGCTTGGAGGCAACTTCTATGCCAATGTCCTGGTCAGCCTCGCCGAGATTCTGGGCTTCGTGGTGGTGAAATGAAATGAACAAATCGGCAAATCGGAACATCAGCAAATTAGCAAACTCGGAGCCCTCGACTACTGAGCAGATATTGGACTTGCTGCTGGAGGCTTTGCTGGAACGGCAGGCGGCCCAGAGAAGTGCAGGGGTGCAGGAGAGCTGGAGTGCAGAGGTGAAAGATCCTCTGCTCCCCCGCTCCTCTGCTCCCCTACACCCTTCCTCCCCCGTCCAGAAGCCGACCACACCAGAGGGCATCTCCACTTCCGAGCCCCCACAGCAACCGCGCCCCGGCGAGGAAGGCTGGAGCCCGCCGCTGCCGCTGCCCAGTGTCAACCTGGGCCGCACTCTGGGCCGGTTGCTGCTGGTACTGGCCGCGCTGGTGGTGTTGGTCAACATCCCCGTCAACCGCCATGGCACCAGCCTGGCTCGCATGATGCCGGACAGCGCTGCCCTGGTCATCCGCGACGGCCTGGTGCTCAAAGGCAGCGGGCCGGACATATACGTCCTGCAAGACGATAAGCTGCGCTGGATCAGCAGCCTGGAGGCGTTTGAGTTCTTCGACTACCGCTGGGAGCAGGTTCATATCGTGGATGACGGCTTCCTGGAGCAATTCGAGAAAGGCCAGCCCATCCAC
Organism: uncultured Anaerolineales bacterium; assembly: GCA_965369635.1. Taxonomy (GTDB): domain Bacteria; phylum Chloroflexota; class Anaerolineae; order UBA3071; family UBA3071; genus UBA3071. Next base: position 9,290 of record CBDURC010000095.1, read on the forward strand.
GTACTCCTCAAGTGCCGCGGCAGCCCCCACATCTACGCTCTGGAGAATGGCCAGAAGCGCTGGATCAAAGACATCCCCGCCTTCGAGGCCGAGGGGTACGTGTGGGAAGACGTGAAGATCGTGGACTGCGTTTACCTGCGCAGCTTGCCGGACGGCCTGCCCATCCCTGAGGATGCCGGTCCTCCGCCGCAGCCGTGAGCGGGGCAAAAGCTATAGACAAGACACGTAGAGAGAGCGTTTCGAGTTGGGGACAACCTGTCCCCGAAAATGAACGATTGCGGTTGCAAAATGGCGATTTTGGTTCCCTCTGCGTCGTGATAATTCTCGGCATTGGCTAAGGCCAGATGCATACCCTACATATAGTGCTCTGCCACCCTGACTGTCTAATCATCACATGGCCCAGGAGGGAGCAACAGGCACCTACTAGATATGGGCCAAATCGACATAGTTCAACTAGATGTAGTAGGGTCTCAGCGACTGGTGGATGCCCGTTGTGATAGTTAGACAGTCAGGGGCTCTGCCAGTCATTGGCCATAATATGTAGGGGGCTGCCTGGACATTGCTCGGATGCCATAAAGGTCAATTGTCCCAAAGATGAAACGCTCCCCGCCTGACCGTTCCAGATTTGGTGAAGGTTGAAGGAAGATTGGGGACACATGAGAGAAAGGCGCGTGATTCCCAAGAATCAGCCTTTGTCTAGCTGTGCATACTCCCCGGCCCTAATTTGCACAAAGAGTGGGATTGCGGTATAATCTTGTACGTGATCGGGTAGGTTGGTGGCTTCTGCATTTTGTCCCCCAGGGGGACGTTATACAGAACCTTTCTGGTTTATGTAAGTTTTGGCTGCTTATGCAGAAAGTTTCTGCTCGCACCTCACGTGAGGTGAGCCGATTGTACTGATTGGACGATTACTGATAGGAGGTGAGAGTCATGTCTTCCACGAGAGCTATCCTTCTTGAGGAAGCGATCCGCACTATGGCGCTCATTGGAGTGGTGATCTTTGGCGTTTTGCCTATGGCTTATGTGCTTGGTGCAGATGTTAACCGTGTTGCCCTGATCGCGTTCCCCGCAGCTATTCTCATTTTTCCCATCACCTTCTGGATACGCACTCGAACAGGGGTTAGGTTGCAGCTCCGCTCCAGGCGGGGATGGTACATTTCGGCAGCCATCGCCTTCGCGCTGGCACTCTTCATGGCGATACTCATGTTGCTGACCGGGCACATGTCTTGGAACCAGGCAGTGGCGCGAATTGCCACTAGCGCATTCGTGATCGTCGTCCTAGCTTGGCTGGGCGCTCGCCTGATGCGATTGTGATAGCGTAACACCCGATTTCCTAAGTGTGCGCCGTAAGGGTCCGTAAAAGAACTAGCTCCTGCATTCTGTCGGGAAAACACGGGGAAACGCGGGAAGATATGCTTTTACGAGCCCTAATAAGTCCTATGAAAACATAGAGGGCTTCCTCGCAGGCCAGCTAACCATTCGCTGGAGCGGACCGGGGATGCTGGCCCATAATCAAGCCAGGTTGTATGATAGGGGTGCTCCCAGAGCAACAGAAGGCTCGTGCCCCGGCCGCTCAGCTCAATAACGTTAGCCCAACGCACGTTTGCCCACCCAGCACAAAGCCCCAATCGAGCGAAGCATCGGTTGGGGCCTATTTGTGGGAGAC
>CBDURC010000096.1:0-10925 GCA_965369635.1 uncultured Anaerolineales bacterium
CCAGGGTACTCGATGCCACCCGCTGAAGTGTACGTGGCCACCACATCCAACTCGGTGTAGGGATAGAGCCCGAAGCGCCGACCAAAGATGCGCAGCGCCTCGGCAGCGACGTCGAGCACCACCTCCCCACCCTCGGCGTCCCCAGGAAGATAGTAGGAGCTAACAGTGATGCCGTCTACCTCACGCCGCGTGACCTCGTATTCGGCGCTGAGGACGATGTTGAAATCGCGGGCCGGCCCGCTGACGAACCGCCAGGTGGCCGTGCCATTGTCGTGCGCTACGAGCGGAAGCGGTTTGCCGGTGGCCACCACCGTCATCTCCTCCGGCACGGTGAGTGTCACGTCGTACAGGCTCATGTCGGCGTAGATGATGTCGCCAATGGTCGGCGACAATTCCACGTTCCACCCTTCGTCGTCGTAGACGGGGACAAAGGGATAGAAGTGAGCCAGGGCCAGGACGCCCTGCTGAGCAGCGAAAGCGCCGTAGTTGCCTCCCGCTCCCAGAGGCACAGTCACCTGGAGATCCAGACCGACCTCGACCGATGCGCCAGGAGCCAGGGGTGGTTCCAATGGCAAGCGCATGGCCGTGCGATCCAACTCGAATTGCGGTTCCACCGACTCGCCTTCCAGGGTGATCTGCTCGATCTCCGTCCCGCCCCCTTGCTCGTCGTCCATGTTGGGGAAAAGGCGGAAGTAAAGTTCGTGTAGCGCGATGCCCTCGTTGTTGGTGTAGAGGACATCCGCGTGGCCGCTCAGCCGCGGCCCGTCCATGTCCAGCGTAAGGTCGAGCTTGTAGCGAGTGGGGTAATCAAGCAAGTCCAGATCAGCTTGGGCGGCAGGTATCAGCGCCATCTTCTGCAGCGGCTGATCGTCCCAGGCAATGGTAGGATGCGAATGTGGCGACGCCAAAGAGCGGCCTGCGGAAGTCGGGGTAGGAAGCGATGTAGGGGTCGGGGGATAGGTATTGGGGACTGGGGTCATTGTGGGCGCGGGTGTGGCAGCAGGCGCGGTAGCCAATTGCGCCAGCGGTGTGCAGCCACTGACAAGACCCACCATGATGATGACCAATGCCAGTCCGCGTGTGCCCATTCCCGCTCTCCCTGATACCTGGTATCTACCTCCGGTACGGCAGGCACAGGATTTCCTCGATCTTCATGTCGAAGAAGTGCTGCGTGTTCGCTGGGCGCAGGACAACCGCCGTGTCTGCCCCGCGACCGGTGCCACCGATAACAGCGGTCAACTCATCGGTGCGGGCCAGCCCCGCGTCGGCGGCCATGAGCGCGATCTCCGCCACCACCTTCATCCCCTCACCGAAGACGCGCAGGGTGAAGGCCACAATCTCCCCCACCTCGTAAGTGCCCATCTTCTTGCGCACAGCGCGGCTGATGCCAGCGAAGGCATGCCCGCACGTGAGAACCTTGACGCCCGCGGCCTCCATGGCGGCGCGGTGCTCAGGGAGCACCTCCGCGGTGTTGGGCTGACCGAAACCGTGAAAATGGGTCACAGCCACCACGTCGTAACCCTGGAAAACCCGTCCTGCCCGAACCCCTGTTGCTCCGGTGGTAGTCGCCACCAGGATGGTGCCGATGCCTAGTTTCTCGGCGCGAGCACGGGCAATCTCCAGCGTGCGTTCTGTGTTCCGCTTGCCAGGCTTGTCGAAGTAGACGGTAGGTACGGTTGTCTCAGACACTAGCTAGCCTCCATGCTGTAAGGGTTTCTTCGGAAGAACTCGCGAAGCGGAGCCGAGCTACGGCTCCGCAGCCGTGAGTATCCACTGCTGATACAGCTCGCTCAGATCTCGCCCGCTCACGTCCTCGGCTGCGGCCAGGAAATCAGCCGGCGTAGCCACGCCATAGCGGTAGCGGTCGAGATACTCCCGCAGCAAGCGGTAGTACGTCTCATCATCGCCCACCTCCCGCCGCACTGCGTCGAAGAAGAGAGCCGCCTTAGCATAGACCATCGTCTCGTAGTTGGTGACCTTGAAGGCCGACAACGGCTGGTTCACCACCGCGTCCAGACCCTGCTCGACGGCATACTGATAGGGAGCACGCCAGCGCCGCTCCCAGAGCGCCTCGGCAGCCGCTGTGCCATAGATCGCTTCGTAGTAAGCATAGGTGGAGTACTCTGCCAGCCCTTCGTCCAGCCAGGGGAAGTTCACTGGATCGTTGCCCACCACGCTATACCACCACTGATGGGCCATTTCGTGGGCGATGAGGAACTCTAGATCCTCCCGCCGCTGGCGATAGACGTCGAGTCCAATGAGGGTAAGCCCTGGATATTCCATGCCAAAGTACCTGAGCGGAGCGGAGACCACGGCCATGTCGCGGAACGGGTAGGGGCCAAAGCGTTGGCAATAGACTCGCAGCGCGGCCGCTGCGTACTGCAATGCCACCAGGCCAGTGGTCCGATCCTGTGGCAGGAAGTACGACGTCACCCTCGCCCCGCAGGCATCGGTGCTGGCGGTCTGGAAGTGGGGATTGAGGATGAGTATGAATTCCCGCCGCGGCCCGCCGACGATGTGGATGTCAGTCCAACCTTCGCCTTCGCTGCTGTTGGTGGTGCTGATTACCGTGCCGGTGGCAGCCACCACCATGTCCGAGGGCACCGTCGCCGTCACCCGGTACAGCCCCGCCTCGACGAAGGCCACGTCGCCGTGAGTAGTCGGGGCGATGTCCAGATTCCATGTGGGGACGCCCGCCCTGTCATCGCGCACGGCGAGGACAGGATAGAACAGCGGCAGGCTGAGGAAGCCCTGGCTCTCGCCACAGAGGACGTACCCTTCCTCTCGCTCCGGCACCTTGAGATCGAAACTGAGCTCCACCGCCGCCGTGCTATCGGGAAGCAGCGGCTCGGGCAACAAGATATGGACGGCGGTGTTCTCGGCCGCGTAGCTGAAAGGGGCGTTCTGGCCGTTCACCGCCACGCCCTCAATGCCCATGCTGCCGCCGTACTGCGGCAGGTTTGGATAGAGGCGGAAATACAGTTCGTGCAACTCGTCCTGACCCCAATGGGTCACCAACACTCGCTCCCATCCCGTCAACTGCCGTTCAGCGGCGGGGTCAATGCGCACGCGGATATCATAGCGGGGCATGGGGCCCAGCATCTCCAGTTGCCCTTGAGCCTTGTGCTGCATAGCAGGCCGGTAAGGAGCCATTTCGTCTGGCTGCCCTGCCCAAGGCCACGCACAGCTAGACGATAATACCAGGAAAAGCAGGAGTGTGGGGAGACAGAGTCGCTTCATCCTTTCGTTCCTTTCGTGTCCTTGGTGATGTCCACCTCATTGTCGTGGCTTCAAGGTTTCAGGTTTCGGGTTCATGGTTCGGAGTTCGGCGATAGATACCGAACCTCGCACGCTAGACCTGGAAGCCTCGAAGGTCACGTGGGCAACCTCAGACTACTGTGCTGTTCCGCTTGCTATTATACCACAACTTCGCCAAATGGCTATGTTGGGGGACTCGAAACGCAAGGCATCAGGCTGGAACTGTTTACACTACCTGTGTCGCAATTGGTTTCCTTCGCCTGGCTGTGGTATAATGTAGTTTGATCATCAGATGAGCCTGGTGCAAGTATACGATCATGTCCGTTATCAATGCGTTTGGCTTGGCTTTGGCCTACGGTGCTCAAGACGTGTTCAGTGACGTCACCCTGAGCATTGCTCACGGCGACCGCATCGGGTTGGTCGGCCCCAACGGCGAAGGGAAGACCAGCCTGTTGCGCGTCATCGCCGGACTGCAAGCTGCTTCTGCTGGCACAGTGCATCGTGGGCGAGGGCTGCGCATCGGATTCCTGCCGCAGGATCCCCCACTCGCGGGAGAACGCACCGTCTATGAGGAGATGCTCAGCGTCTTCGAACCGCTGCGGGCGCAGCAGGCGGAGCTATCCAGGCTGGAAGAAGCGATGGCCGACCCAGAGCGGCGAGCAACAGCTCTGGAGCGCTACAGCAAGCTGCAAAGCAGTTTCGAAGCGGCCGGCGGCTACACATATGATCTGCGTATCCAACAGGTGCTGAGCGGTCTCGGCTTCCAGAGAAAAGAACAGGACCAGCCGCTGGCGCATCTGAGCGGCGGGCAGCGCACGCGGGCGCTGCTGGCGAGTCTCTTGCTCGAGGAGCCCGACCTGTTGCTGTTGGACGAGCCGACCAATCATCTCGATCTGGAGGCATTGGAGTGGTTGGAGGGGACGCTTCTGAAATGGCACGGCAGCATGGTTGTGGTGGCCCACGATCGCTATTTCCTGGACAAAGTCGCCACCCGCATCTGGGACTTGGCCTTGGGCCGGCTGGAAGCGTATCGGGGCAACTACAGCCACTACGCTAGCCAGCGCGCCGAGCGAATAGAGCGCCACCGTAAAGAGTGGACAGCGCAGCAGGAGCACATTGCCAAGACGGAAGACTTCATCCGCCGCTACATGGCGGGGCAGCGATCCAAGGAAGCCAAAGGACGACTCAAGCGGCTGGAGCGTTTCAAGCATGATGAGGCCATCGAGCGCCCGCGGGAAGTCCAGCGCATCAAACTGGGCATTACAACCGACGTCCGCAGCGGCAACATCGTGCTGCGGACAAAGGACCTGGTCGTCGGCTACGGTGAGCAAGAGGCAAGGGGCGACAACGATGGCGAGGAATTGCGCTCCGAGCCTACGTTCGGGAGCGCAACTCCCTCACATCAGGAGGGGGCGACTCATGTCCTGTTCCGTTGTCCAGACCTGGAGGTGCTGCGCGGGCAGCGAGTGGCACTCATCGGCCCCAACGGTTCGGGAAAGACGACCTTCCTGAAGACGATCCTGGGAGAGGTAGAGTCGCTGGCAGGTCGCGTGCGCATCGGCGCTAGCGTGGATCTCGGCTACCTGGCGCAGATGCACGCCAATCTCGACCCGGAGAAGAGCGTTCTGAACACCCTTTTGGACGAGGAGAATCTGCCCATCGGCCAGGCGCGCAGCTTCCTGGGCCGCTTCCTGTTCAGCGGCGACGACGTGTTCAAGAAAGTGAGCGACCTCTCGGGTGGCGAGCGAAGCCGCGTGGCTCTGGCCTGTCTGACGGTGCGTGAAGCCAACTTCCTGCTCCTCGACGAGCCGACGAACCACCTCGATCTGGCGTCGCAGGAGATTCTGGAGGAAGTGCTGAAGGAGTTTCCTGGCACCATCCTGCTCGTCTCGCACGACCGCTACCTGGTGGACGCACTGGCCACCCACGTCTGGATGCTGCGGGATGGCCAACTGCACGCCTACGAGGGAGGCTACGCTGCCTATCTGAAGGCTCGCGAGCGGGAGAAGACGGCCGAAGCTGAGGGGAAGGAGGCCACAGGTGCACCGCGAGTACCCGACTGGCGGGAGCGAGCGCGGGCGGAACGGCGTGCCCGTCGTGCACAGGAGAAGCAGGCCGAGCAAGCGGCAGCGCTGGAAAGGCAGATCGAGGAACTGGAAGCGCGACTGATAGCCTTGGAAGCAGAGCTGGCGGTTGCCAGCCAGGCCAGGGAAGTGGCGAAAGTAGAGGAACTGGGATTGGCGTACCAGCAAGCACAAGCACAGTTGCAGCGACTGCTGGACACCTGGGCCGAATTGGCGTGAGTTGAGGCTATTGGAAATGGAAGATGTCTTCAAGGTCTCCGATTACAACGGCATATTGGTTACTCTCAGCCGTCAGGTGTGGCAAGACAAGATCCTCTCGCCCGGCCCTGGCGGTCATCCCGAGGTTGCTGACTACCTGGACGAGATACAGAAGGCCATCGTTGAGCCTAATGTCGCTTTCGAGAGCACTCATCGTCAGGATGTGCAACTGCTGTATCGTCTGGGTGTGGGCGTAGGGCGCTACGAGGGATTGCATCTGGTCGTAGTGGTAAAATACGTCCAAGAAGCGCAAGGCGTGCGAGGATATGTCAGCACAGTCTATTTGACCCACAAGCTCTATTCGAGAGGGAGAATACTATGGACAAGACCCGATTTCTTGATCACTTGACTGCCAGGTATGATGCTGAGCAAGACATCCTCTATCTCATGTTCGCTGATCGAGCACGCGAAGCCATCGCCGAGGAAATGGGCGATGAGGTTTTCGTCCGCTTCGAGCCGGATACTCGCGGGATTGTGGATATCGAATTCCTTAACTTCTCCGCTCGCCTGGAGAAGGCATTTGGCCCGGAGATGAAATATCTGAGCACCGGACGGGAAGAGAGGTTGCTGCTGCCTCTGTCCCCACGCTGAACGCTGGCGTAACTAAGGGACTTCTACGCCCGTTTCGAGCGGGGGGAGATGGGCGATGACGCGGACTTCGTGGAATGATCGGCGACTTACGAAATGGCGGAGAAGATGACCACCGGGCTACGAATTCTGATCTACATCGTCATCGGGTTGCCTATTCTTGTGGTCGTCCTCCACACCATCGTGAGGATCGTGCGCGCCTTCTACAAGTTCCCCATGCCCCAGTTCATGGCCAATGTCATTGACAACCCGCTACGGCGCAGGATCCAGCCGCCGGATGAGATGCCCACCAGACACGGGATTGAGCCTGGGATGACCGTTCTGGAAGTCGGCCCAGGAAACGGCACCTACACTGTGGCTACAGCCCGGCGAGTGGGGGACAAAGGCAAGCTTGTGACCATTGACATCGAGCCCAGGATGATAGAGCGGGTTGAGCGCAGAGCCCAGTCCGAAAGCATAGAGAACATCGAGGCTCGGGTGGCCGATGTGTATGACCTTCCCTTTGACGAAGAGTTTTTCGACGCCATCTACATGATTGCCGTCATCGGTGAGATCCCGGAGCCTGAGAAGGCCATGAAGGAGTTCTGTCGGGTGCTATCGCCTTCCGGCACGCTGGCCTTCAGCGAACTTTTGTGGGATCCTGACTACCCGCGTGCCAAAACGCTCATCTGCAAGACGGCTTCTGCCGGATTTCGGCTGAAGAACAAAGTGGGTAACGCCTTCCACTACACACTGATCTTTGAAAAGGACGTGTGATTTGCCACTTGTCATCGGACTCACGGGCAACATCGGCAGCGGCAAGAGCACCGTGCTGCAGATGCTGGCCGAGCTGGGGGCGCAGATCATTGACGCCGACAGGCTGGCGCACGAGGTCATCGCCCCCGGTGGCCCCGCCTACGCTGCCGTCGTGGACACGTTCGGGCAGGACATCCTGAAGGCAGATGGGCACATTGACCGAAGCAAGCTGGGGGACATCGTCTTCCGCGATCCGCAGGCACTGGCCCGCCTGGAAGCGCTCGTTCATCCGGCAGTCAGCGTCCGCACGGGGGAACTCATCGAGCAGGCGGGAGCAGAGATAGTTGTCGTCGAAGCAATCAAGCTGCTGGAATCGGGGATGGCGCGGCGACTCTGCTATGAGATATGGGTGGTCACCTGCCGCCCAGAACAGCAACTGGCGCGGGTCATGGCCCAGCGAGGGCTGACCGAAGCCGAGGCTCGCCTGCGCATGGAAGCCCAACCGCCGCAGGCGGAGAAGATAGCCCAGGCCAACGTGGTCATTGATAACAGTGGGACGATGGAAGAAACGCGGGAGCAAGTGATGTCGGCGTGGCAGGCGCTGAAGGAGATCGAAAGGACAAACGAGACGGAGGGGGCTGAGGGGAGCGAGAGTTCCTGCAACGCCGCGGGCCACGCGATGCCATCTTCGTGGCCGAATGGGACGGGCGCATCATCAGCTTCCAAGGCATAGATCCCTTCATGCCCGACATCGCCTCTATGGCCCACGTGGCCCAGATGGGCACCTATGTGCTTCCGACCTATCGGGGACAGGGGATCGGCCGGCGTCTGTTCGAGGCCTCCTGCGAGTTCGCTCGCCGTCACGGCTACGAGAAGATTGTGATCTACGTGCGGGCGGGGAACAGAGAAGCGCAGAGTTTCTACCAGCGGATGGGCTTCCAGCACTGCGGTCGCCTGCGCCGCCAGACGCGCGTCGGCGACGAATACGAAGACGAGATCCTGTTCGAGCACTTCTTGGAGGAACCATGAACGTGTTGCGCCGTTTCTGGGAGGAACATCCCCTGCTTTCCATGTGGATCATCCTGGCCATCGGCATGGTGGCGATCATGATCTGGGCAGCCTGGAACGTGGGTTTCAACCCCAGCCAATGGGCCTGGTTGGTCGTGATCACCATCGCTCTGGCTGGCCTGTGCACTTGGATCATCAGTTGGGAGGAGTGAGTCGAAGCTCAACCCAGCACCGTGCCAAGCACTCAGCTTCATCAACCCATTGGGCGACAACTCCGGGGGATGAAACCCGGGAGATGAAACGTGATGCGTGATACGCAATGACGAATCACATTTCACGCATCACGTTTCGACGGCGAACCCTGCAACTACGCTCAGCGTAGCTTATAGAACCATGAACAACAAACGCGACTACTACGACATCCTTGGCGTCGGTCGAGGAGACGGCGAAGAACAGATCAGACAGGCCTACCGCCGCCTGGCGCGGGAGTATCATCCTGACGTCAGCACCGCCCCAGACGCTGAGGACCGTTTCAAAGAGATCAACGAAGCCTACGAGGTGCTCTCCGACCGCGAGAAACGGGCACTGTACGACCGTTTCGGCCGTGCGGGCCCACAAGGCACCGGCTGGCCCGACTTCGGCGGCTTCGGCGACTTCACATCCATCTTCGAAGACCTCTTCACCGGCTTCGGCATGGGGACGCGTGCCCGACGTGCTCGCCGAGCCCCCCAGCGCGGCGCCGACCTCCGCTACGATCTGAAGTTGGAGTTCGAAGAGGCCGTCTTTGGCACCGAGAAGGAACTGGAGATCACACGCCACGAGACCTGTCCTCGCTGTGAAGGCAGTGGAGCAGAGCCGGGCACCACACCCATCCGCTGCCCGCAGTGCAACGGCACAGGCGAGGTGCGCCGCACGCAGCAGTCCATCCTGGGCTCCTTCGTCAGCGTGACCACCTGCCCGCGGTGCCAGGGAGAAGGGGAGATCGTCACCTCGCCCTGCAGTGAATGCCGGGGGCAGAAGCGGGTGCGCGCCGCCCGCACGATGGTCATCACCATCCCGCCGGGTGTGGACGATGGCACCCGCATCCGGTTGGCCGGAGAAGGCCAACCCGGAGTGTACGGCGGCCCTACCGGAAACCTCTACGTCGTGCTGCACGTCCTAGAGCACCCGATCTTCAAGCGCAGAGATAGCGACATCCTGACCGAGGAGCGCATCAACATCGCCCAAGCCGCGCTGGGCACGGAGATCAACGCTCAGACCATTGACGGATCGATGGAACTGCGCATTCCACCGGGCACCCAGAGCGGTCATGTCTTCCGCCTGCGGGGCAGGGGTGTGCCCAAGATGCGGCGACCTGATCGTCGCGGCGACCACTACATCACCGTACGGGTCGTGGTGCCCACCCAATTGACCCAGCGGCAACAAGAACTGCTGACCGAACTGGGACAGTCGCTGGGCAGCGACAAACTGGGCAAAGAGAAGGGCTTCTTCGACAAGGTACTGGACGTCATTGGCGAGGCACTGGGGTAACCTTGAACTGGATTGAAATCAGCGTCTGCTGCGACGGCGAGGGAGCCGAGGCGGTCAGCGAACTATTCAACCGCTACAATGCGGGGCAGGAGGGCCGCGGCGGCGCGGTCGTGGAAATCGGCGGTTTCGACGCTGTGGGCGAGTTAACGCAGCCGACGATCGCCGTGCGCACCTACTTGCCTGCCAACGAAGAGGGCAAGGCTCTACAGCAGCGCATTGAAGAGGGGCTCTGGCATCTGGCTCAGATCTACCCGCTGCCTGAACCACAGGTGCGGGAACTGGCGGAGACGGACTGGGCCGAGGCGTGGAAGGCACACTACCGTCCGCTGCGCGTGGGCCAACGGCTGGTGATCACGCCGTCCTGGCTGACGTCAGGGGCTGCGCCCGGCGACGTGGTGATCGAGCTGGATCCGGGCATGGCCTTCGGCAGCGGGCTGCACCCCAGCACCCGCCTCTGCCTCATGTTGCTGGAGCAACACCTGCGCCCCGGTGACTCCGTGCTCGATCTGGGCACCGGTTCGGGCATCCTGGCCATCGCCGCCGCCAAGCTGGGCGCTGGCTTCGTCCTGGCCCGCGACATTGACCCGGTGGCGGTGAAAGTGGCCCAGGAGAACGTGGAAGCCAACTCTGTCGCCCATGTTGTACGTGTGGAGGAAGGATCTGTCCCGGTTCGGGGTTCGAAACAAAAGACCTTCGAACCTGAAACGTGGAACCTCATCCTGGTCAACATCCTGGCCAAGGTCATCGTTGACTTGCTGGACCAGGGACTGGCGAAGCTGATGGCTCCCGGCGGCCGACTGATTCTCTCCGGCATCATCCAGCCGCGAGCGCCCGAGGTGGAAGCCGCGCTTCAGGTACAACGGCTGGCTATCACTGAGCGTCTGGAGGAGGGAGACTGGCTAGCCCTGCTGGCCCAACGGCCACCTGACACCTACCTACCACCATGCACCGTTTCTTCGTACTCCCCACCGCCATTCAGGGCGACCGAGTGACGCTCACCGGCCCGATCGTCCACCAGTTGACGCATGTGCTGCGGCTGCGTCCGGGTGAGCGCGTCGCCGTGCTGGACGATAGTGGCTGGGAATACACGGTCGAGCTGGAACGACTGGAACGGAGGCAAGTCGAGGGGCGCATCGTTGAGCGAGCAGAAGCGCGAACCGAGCCACGCACGCGCATCACCCTTTACCAGGCGGTGCTGAAGGGGGAGCGTTTCGAGTGGGTGCTGCAGAAGGGCACGGAACTGGGTATCGTGGCCTTCGTGCCGCTCCTCTGCGCTCGCAACGTGATCCGCGATCCGGAAGCGGTGCGCAATAAGCTGCCGCGCTGGCAGACCATCATTCGTGAGGCAGCGGAGCAATCGCGGCGGGGGCGGCTGCCGCGGCTGGAACCGCCGCTCTTTTTCGCCGAAGCGTGCCAGCAGGCCGAGGCGTCAGGCGGCCTCTCGCTCCTGGCCTGGGAAGAGGA
>CBDURC010000097.1:0-10865 GCA_965369635.1 uncultured Anaerolineales bacterium
AGAAGCGATTTGACATCTTCTCCAGAGTGTGCTATACTTGCTACAATTGAATAGTGTGCAAAAGCGACGAACAGGATGAGTAGGCGGCCAAGTGCCCGGCCCAGAGAGTTGGGAACAGGTGGAAGCCCGACGCCGGAGCCGGTCGTCGAATGGACCTGGGAGCTGCAGGCTGAAAGTCGGTTCGCCGACGAGTATGCTGTGCCGGAGACGCCACCGTTATCAGGGCTGAGGGGATCGGAGCGCATGGACGCGCCTCCTGTCCCTGCAATGAGTGAGGCTGGCTCACAGGTATTCCCTGCCATCACGGCGGGGATTTTTGCATCTGGCCACCGGACCGCCAACGTCGGCGGATGAAAGCCGGTCGTGCCTGGAGCTGACCTAAGAAGGGTGGTACCGCGGGTGCTTCTGACTGAGCATGAAGCCCTCGTCCCTTTTCGGGACGGGGGCTTCCTTTGTTTCGGCGAGCATGGGCCTGAAGGAGGGTGTGTAGTATGCATCTCATGAGTGTCAAGGTCAACAGCGAACAGTATCCTACGAGTCGTCATTATCCGTTCAGCATCCCGATTCTCAGGGAGATGTCGGAACTGACGTTCAGAAAGCCCGTCGCTGTCTTCGTGGGCGAGAACGGCACGGGGAAGTCCACCCTGCTAGACGCCATCGCCAGGAAGTGCGGCATCCACATCTGGGACAAGCCCAGACGACACCTCGCCCACAACAACCCTTACGAGACCCATCTGTCAGACTACATCACGGCGACGTGGGCAAACGGCAGTGTGCCGGGTTCTCTCTTCCGAGCCGAGACTTTTCGCGACTTCGCTGACTTTCTCGACGACGTTGCTCTCTGCGATCCTGGCCGGCTGAAGTATCACGGTGGTCGTATCCTCAACACGCTGTCGCACGGCGAGGCGATCCTGAGTTACTTCAGCGGCCGCTATCACATCAAGGGACTCTACCTCCTCGATGAACCCGAGGCCGCTCTATCGCCTGCGAGTCAGGTGAAGTTCCTGAAGATACTGCAGCAACTGGAAGCGGGAGGCCATGCTCAGTTCATCATGGCCACCCACTCACCTATCCTGCTGGCTCATCCAGGGGCCCAGATCTTCAGCTTCGACACGTCCCGCATCGAGGAAGTGGAGTACGAAGACACGATGCACTACAGGCTCTACAAACAGTTTTTCACCGACCGGTCCGCTTTTCTCGATGCGTGAGGCATCTCCGGTCATCATGAGGCAAGGAGGGGCTATCGAGGCAAACAAGGAAACAAGCACACATCAATCGTGCCGTGCCATGTAGCATAGGGCCTTGTGCCCGTCCTGACGCCCACGAGGGGCTATGCTACGGACCATCAAAACCAGCCTGACAGTGTCGTGTAGCATAGGGCCTGGTGCCCATCCGGACGCCCGCAAGGGACCATGCGGCTATGCTACGGATTATCAAAACCAGCCTGACTTCAGGCTACACCAAACACACTCATAAGGAGGAACGAAAGATGACGCAGTACAAGTATCTTCTGGACGAGAAGGACATGCCGACGTCTTGGTACAATATCCTGGTGGACATGAAGGAGCCACCGCCGTTCTACCGCCATCCGGCAACGCTCGAGCTGATGAAGGATCCTCCCATGCCACCGCCGGTCTTTCCTATGGCTTTGATCGAACAGGAGTTCAGCCAAGAGCGGTGGATCGAGATCCCAGATGAGGTGCAGGATGTGCTCAAGATGTGGCGTCCCTCTCCTCTCTATCGAGCAGCCCGGTGGGAGAAGGCCCTGGACACTCCAGCCAGAATCTACTACAAATGGGAGGGGGTCAGCCCTCCCGGCAGTCACAAGCCCAACACGGCCGTTGCACAGGCCTATTACGCCAAGGAGGAAGGTCTGGAGGGGCTCGCCACTGAGACCGGGGCCGGCCAGTGGGGCAGCGCTCTAAGTTTTGCCACCCAGCTCTTCGGCCTGAAGTGCAAGATCTTCATGGTTACGATCAGCTATCACCAGAAGCCCTACCGGCGCATCGCCATGGAGACCTGGGGGGGCAACGTCGTGCCCAGCCCCAGTTCGGAAACCCAAGCCGGTCGGAACATCCTGGCTGTGGACCCTGAGACCTCAGGCAGTCTGGGCATAGCCATCAGCGAGGCCCTGGAGTACGCCGTCACCCATGATGGGTGGAAGTACTCGTTGGGCAGCGTGGTCAACTTCGTGCTGCTGCACCAGACGATCATCGGCCTGGAGGCCAGGAAGCAGATGGAGATGGCGGGCGACTACCCGGACATCATCATCGGCTGTGCGGGTGGTGGCAGCAACGCCTCCGGCCTCATCTTTCCCTTCATGAAGGACAAGTTGACTGGTGACAAGCCAGACTTGCGAGCCATCTTTGTGGAGTCCACCGCCTGCCCGAGCATGACTCGCGGTATCTATGCCTACGACTGGGGCGACACGGCCATGACGGGACCGGTGGCCATGATGCACACCGTGGGCCATGGGTTCATTCCCGCCCCCGTCCACGCCGGAGGGCTGCGCTACCATGGCATGGCGCCGAGCGTCTGTGCCCTGTTGGACCAGGGGAAAGCAGAAGCCCGTTCCTATCAGCAGAACGTCGTCTTTGACGCAGCCCACAGCTTCGCCCGCTCCGAAGGCATCATCGTGGCCCCTGAGACAGCCCATGCTCTCCGGGCTGTCTACGATGAAGCCATGGCCTGCAAGGAGTCAGGCGAGGCCAAGGTCATTCTCTTCAACAACAGCGGCCACGGCCATTTCGACCTGGCCGCCTACGATGCCTACCATCGGAAGGAACTTCCCGACTACGAGCTCGAGCAAGAGAAGATCGAAGAAGCTCTGCTGGAACTGCCCAAGATCCCGTCCTGAAGTGGGGAGTAGATAAGCACACAGGGAAACAAGTGGACAAGGAAGTCATCCCTTGTCTACTTGTGTACCTGTCCACTTAGCCACTGCCACTGCCCGCGAAAGCGCTGTGTCAGATTTGACAAACCTTCGTTTCTGAGTATTATCCCCGCTTGTGTCTTCGGACAGTCATAATGATCATACTTGGAGGAAGAAGAGATGGCACAGGCAACGAAGATGGGCGCCGACACCGCTACGCTGGAGGCTCGCCGCCGGAGGTCAACGGGTCACGCTTGCAGCAAGTGCGGCGATGAGATTGCCCAGGGCGACCTGCTGATGGTGCGCGTGATGGCTATGGAACCGAGCGGTCGGTCCCGAAATCGAAAGGTCCCTTACCATCGCAAGTGCTACGGCTTGTGACAGTGAGGGTCTGCTGATGCAGACGAAGAAGAGGCGGGCAAATTGCCCGCCTCTTTGCTTTTGCAGCGCGATTCGCTTCTGGTCACCCACTCACTACCGGACACTTTGGCCAGGACGCGGATGAACACGGACAAACACGGATGTTCTTCTTCCTTTTTCGCCCAATTGTCCCCATTGTCCGCGGCCATCGGCGTTTGTCCGCGTCCCATTTGGTGACTTGCCGGAGAAGTGTCCGGTACAGAGGTCGCCCAACACTCTATCAATGCTGGCAATGTTGGCAATGCTGGACTGATGGGTCGTAGTGGCGACTTCAGTCGCCTCTTCCGCTCGATCGGCGACCGAAGTCGCTGCTACAAGCCGCGCTGCCAACTTCCCTGAGATCTTGCCAGTATAGCACAATGCTGTCACTCGCTCCGTAACGGCACCAGCAGGAATTGCATGACCAATAACGGTAAGGCGATGAGTATGTCCAAGGCGATGGTGAAAGCGAAGGCAGTGGTCAACGTGCGCAGCGCTCCGCTTGCCTGGGCCATCATGTCCGCTGGGATGACCAGCCGGGGTAGCCAGCCGATCAGATAGAAGAACAGACCGGTGATAGCGACGTAGAGCAGCAAGGGGAGCAATGGCCGCCGATCTGAAGAGCTGGGGAACATAGCATTACTGACGGCAAACACCAGGTAGGCCCAGAGCCAGGCGTTGGGTACCCCAAAGGAGGCCCAGAAGACATCCCAGGCGGCGCCAAAGCCACCCCTTTGCCAGGCTTGCTGCAATGGCGCAGCGTCGAAAATCCGATAGCTGACCAGGAGGATGATGAGACTGCCCACGAGGAGCGGTGCCAGCCCCGTCAGACTGTCGCGCAGCGTCCCCCCTGAGCGCACGCGTACCGAGCCCATCTCCACCCGCCGGCCGCGCCGCTTCGGCCACAGGCTGAGTTGCCGTGGGCGCATCCCCAGTAGCCAGGCCACAGCCCAATGGCTCAACTCATGGATGATGATGCCAGGGAGAAAGACCACGTAGGTCAGAAGGAACACAGCCCTCTCATCGCGGAAGAGCAACCAGCCGACACCCTGCACCAGCCCGCTCAGCCAGCGGCTAAACAAGGCCAGGGTCATCAGACTGACCAGAAACCAGATCAGCGCACTCCAGGCGTCCACACTCCGCTAGCTCCCAAGCTGGGCCGTGATACGCACCATCTCCACGAAGCTGTCCGCTGTGAGACTTGCGCCGCCCACCAGCGCGCCGTCAATATCCGGCTGCCGCATGAACTCGGCGATGTTGGCTGGCTTGGCGCTGCCACCGTACTGGACGCGCACGGCCTGGGCCGTCTCCTGGTCGTACAGTCTGGCGATGGTGCCGCGCACGATGCCTCCGATGGTTCGATTGGCATCCTCCCCTGTGGCTGCCTTGCCCGTGCCAATGGCCCAAATGGGCTCGTAGGCGAAAACCAGTGAGCGCACCTGCTCAGCGCTGAACCCCTCCAGCGCCGCTGCCACCTGGCCACGCACAACAGCATCGGTCTCGCCAGCGTCGTACTGCGCCTCCGTCTCTCCCACGCAGATGATGGGGGTCAGGCTGTGGGCCAGCGCTGCTTTGGCCTTCTTGTTCACCCTTTCGTCCGTCTCGCCGAAGGAGCCGCGCCGCTCGGAGTGTCCCAGGATCACGTACTGACAGAGGCCAGCCAGCATGCCCGGTGCGATCTCCCCCGTGTAGGCCCCTTCCTCCCCCCAATGCATGTTCTGGGCGCCAACGTTCACGCGACTGCCTTTGAGCACCTCGGCCACAGCGCTGAGGGCGACGAAGGGTGGACAGACGATGCTTTCCACAGTTTCGATCTCATCGAGGCTGGCTCGCATAGCATCCACCAGGGCCACAGCCTCGTCAATGGTCTTGTGCATTTTCCAGTTGCCAGCGATGATGGGTTTACGCATGATGTGCTCCTGAACTCAACAGGAACCCTCCCGCGCGGGTCGCGAGAGCCGACCTGCGGGAGGGTTGGTCGTACTGTTCTTAGGACTCTCACTCGCTCGCCGATTCCTCGGCGAACTCCTCGGCGGTGATGAAGTCGCCACCTATGATCTCCCGATCCACCAGGCGCCGTTTATTGGTATCGAAGGTCAAGCGCACCTCGACAGGCTGATAGCAGCGCCGCTTGCCACCAATGAGCACCTTGCGCACGTCGTAGCCGCGAGCCCGCCCACGGTCGTCATAGCGTATGGAGAGGTCACTGCGCAGGCTGATGCGCGTCCCAATGGCTTCGCCGCACCGTTTGCAGCGCACGTAGACCCATAGCGCATAGGGGTCTTCCCGCTTGCCACCAGCGAGGCTTCTGCTGAACCGCTTCAAGAAGCTCACGTCCTCACTCCTGTTTGTCCATCAAGGCCGCCACGCCGGGCAGTTCTTTGCCCTCCAGGAACTCCAGCGACGCTCCACCGCCGGTGGAGATGTGGGTCATCCTGTCCGCAAGACCCGCCTGGCGCACGGCAGCCGCCGAATCGCCGCCACCGATGACGGTCACAGCATCTGTCTCAGCCAGTACCCGAGCGATAGCAAAGGTGCCCTTAGCAAAGCGCGGGAACTCGAACACGCCCATCGGGCCGTTCCAGACCACCGTTTGGGCCGGAGCCAGCGCTTTGCTGTAGCGCTCCACTGCCGCCGGGCCGATGTCCATGATACGCCAGCCGGCGGGCACGGCGTCTGCGGGTACCACACGAGCCGCGGCATCGGCGTCGAATTCGTCGGCAATAACCACGTCCTCCGGCAGCAACAGCCGTTCGCCCGCCTCCTCCATCAACTGCTGCGCCAGGGGCACACTGTCCGCCTCCACCAGCGAGTCGCCCACTTCATGGCCTTGGGCCAGGAGGAAAGTGTTGGCCATCCCACCACCGATGAGCAGTGCGTCCACATCGCTCAGCAGGGACTGGATGACGCCGATCTTGTCAGAGACCTTGGCACCGCCCAGGATGGCGATGTAAGGGCGCCGCGGGCTTTCCAGTGCTTGGCCCAGGAACTCTAACTCCTTCTTCATAACGAAGCCAGCCACCGCAGGCAGATGTTGCGGCACGCCGGCAGTGGACGCATGGGCGCGGTGGGCCGTGCCGAAGGCGTCGTTCACGTAGACGTCGGCCAGGGCAGCCAGTTGGGCAGCGAAGTCGGGATCGTTGCCTCGCTCCTCAGGATGGAAGCGGAGGTTCTCCAGCAACAGCACGTCGCCAGGGCGGAGCTTTGCAGCGAGAGCCTTCACCTCTGGCCCCACACACTCCTCGACGAAGGCCACGGGCCGTCTCAGCAGCGTGTGCAGGTGAGCGGCAATGGGCGAGAGGGAGAGACCAGGCACCACCTTGCCCTTGGGCCGTCCCAGGTGGGACATGAGAATGATGACCGCTTCCTGCTCCAGAAGATAGCGGATGGTGGGCAGCGCGGCCCGAATGCGGGTATCGTCGCCCACCTCGCCATCTTTGAGGGGGACGTTGAAGTCCACCCGCACCAACACGCGCTTGCGGCGCAGGTCAATATCTCTGACGGTCTTCTTGTTCATCATACTTGTCCCTTGGTCTCCTTGTCCCTTGTCTCAGTCAGAGCCCCTTCTTAGCCATGTAATCGGCCAGATCGGCGACGCGTACCGAGTACGCCCACTCATTGTCGTACCAGGCCACGACCTTAGCCTGGTTTCCATTCAGCACCTGGCAGAACGGGCCATCAACGATGCTGGAGCGTGGATCGCCCTTGAAGTCCATGCTCACCAGCGGCTCCTCGTTGTAGCCCAAGATGCCTTTCAGTTCACCCTCGGCCGCGGCCTTGAAGGCTGCCCGCAGTTCCTCGGTGGTCGTCGGCTTGGCCAGCTCGCAGACGAAGTCCACCACAGAGACGGTGGGCGTGGGGACGCGCATGGCCATGCCATCGAACTTGCCCTCCAGTTCGGGGATGACCAGGGCCAACGCCTTGGCTGCGCCGGTGGTAGTGGGGATGATGTTCAAGGCCGCCGCCCGCGCCCGGCGCATGTCCTTGTGCGGCAAGTCCAGGATACGCTGATCGGTGGTGTAGGAGTGAATGGTGGTCATCAGCCCTTTGACGATGCCGAAGTTATCGTTGACCACCTTGACCGCCGGTGCCAGACAGTTGGTGGTGCAGGAGGCATTGGAGATGATATGGTGCTTTGCTGGATCGTACGCTTCATGGTTGACCCCCAGCACGATGGTGATGTCCGGCCCCGTGGCAGGGGCGCTGATGATGACCTTCTTCGCCCCAGCGACCAGGTGCATGGCGGCTTGTTCCCGCTTGCGGAAGACGCCTGTGGATTCCACCACGATGTCCACGCCCAGGTCGCCCCAGGGGAGCTGACTGGGGTCCCGCTGCTGGAAGACCTTGATCCGCTCGTCGTTGACGATCAGATCGCCTCCGTCTACAGAGATGTCCGCTTGGTACTCGCCATAGTTGGAGTCACGCTTGAGGAGCTGGGCGTTGGTCTCCGGCGGGAAGAGATCGTTGACAGCCACGACCTCCAACACGCCGTCATACTGCTCCTCGATGACCTTGAAGACCTGCCGGCCGATGCGGCCGAAACCATTGATGCCGATTCTCGTTGGCATATGTTCATTCCCCTTTCGAGAGTTATGTTGACTATGCTGTCGTGTATCGAATCCATTGCGTGGTCCTGTACTCCATAGCTTCCGCACCGGATTGGATCTCAAAGACACCAGTCTCGTCGTTCTCTGGATGCATGTGTTGCCGCAAGACCTGTTCTCGCATTTGGGCACATTGCCTGTCGAGACAGGCCTGGACCATGACAGGAATCCCACTCTCGACTTTCACGACAACCCAAAGGGATTCAGATTGCTCTTGTAGCGTCATCCACTCGCCTCCATCACAACGATGGCTGTGATTCGGTATTGCGCTCTAACTCTCTGCTCGCACCTGCGCTTCATACAATTCCATCAGCCGGCGTGCCAGCTTGTGTGAATCATGTCGCCACGGCGATTCCTCGTCCACCAGGTCCGCTGTTACCAGCCGATAGTCCTCATCCTCCTCCTGGGGAAGCAACACCCATTCTGCCCCCGACGGTGCCGCCACTGGCCCGAGGAAACGATTGTTGGCCAGCACGGTGCGGAAGAGATCTCCTCCGACGTGCTTCTGGATGGCCCGAATGTGGTCCCCCACGCTGTAGCCATGGGTCTCCCCCGCCTGCGTGGCCACATTGCAGATGTACACCCTCATCGCTCCAGAAGCCCGAATGGCTCGGGTCACGTCCGGCACCAGCAAATTGGGCAACACGCTGGTGTAGAGGCTGCCCGGCCCGGCGACGATCAAGTCGGCCTCCAGAATCGCCTTCACTGCTTCCGGGTAGGCTGATACTTCTTCCGGCTCCAGAAACACGCGCTCGATGGTGCCCAACTGCTTGGTGATGCTCGATTCCCCCTCCACCCGCCGCCAGCCAGCCTCTGTCCCCTCTTGCTCCTCCCGAAGGTCGGCGCAAAGGGTCACGTTCTGCAAGGTCGAAGGGAGCACGCGCCCGCGCACGGCCAGCACGCGGCTCGATTCCACCAACGCCCGCTCGAAGCTGCCGGTGACCTCGGCCATGGCCACGATGAAGAGATTGCCGAAGCTGTGGCCGTTTAGCCCCACACCCTCGCCGAAGCGGTACTGGAAGAGGCGGGAGGTCAGCCCCTCAGCCTCCGAGAGGGCAGCGATGCAGTTGCGGAAATCGCCTGGCGGCAGCACGCCCAGCTCCTTGCGCAGCCGCCCCGAGCTTCCCCCGTCATCGGCCACGGTGACGATGGCGGTGAGGTGATCGGTGTACTCCTTGAGCCCCCGCAGCAGCACCGACAGCCCCGTGCCCCCGCCGATGGTTACCACCTTCGGCCCTCGCTGCCGCTGACGATGCCGATAGAGCGCATCCACCACCTTCTCCTGGCCGGGGCGCAGGAAAGGGGCTAGCAGCGCTTGGTTCAGGCGCACTAACCCCAAGATCACCAGTCCGCTCCCCACAAGGCCGAAAAGCAGCGCCCGGCCCCAGCGGGGGACAAATTGCAGCGTCAGATAATAGAAGAACGGCGGCAGAGGACGAACCTCGTAGAGGTCACGCAGGAGGTAGGCACAGCCTAGGCCAAAGAGCGTGATGCCGGCGATGAGCACCAGCAGCCACCGCTTGACGTGTATCCCAGGCACCAACCATCTCAGCGGCCCTCGTCTTACCTGACGCCTCATCTGCCTCCTCCGTCTCCTCCTCCGGCGTAGGATTATAGCCCAAGTCCGAGGCAAAGTCAAAGGAGAGTGACGAAGTGCTTCACAGCGGTCATTCACAGGCCCGCGGACTCGTCAACTGGGAAGCTGTGTGCTTGTGGAGTGGTGAAACGCCATCGGCGGGGTGAGAAGATGCGAGGAACGGACAAGGAAACTCGCCTGTCGTCAACCGGGGCGGAGCGGTCCCTGTGAAGAACCGCCCCACCCTTCCCCTGTCCGGCCAACAGGGGCCTATTAGAGTAGGCGACACGGCGAGAAAAAGGTCGCGCTGTTGGGCCACCTATCTGGGCAGCGGAAAAGCGGAAAAAGCGGGACGGATAGAACGTTCCGCTCCTTTCCTTCCGCTTTTGCGCTGACTACTTGATCTCGCGCCCTGCGTATTGCCGCTTGTAGTACTCCCGATACTCTCCTGTCTTGATCTTGCGCCACCACCATTCGTTGTCCACGTACCAGCGCACAGTCTTCTCCAACGCGTTCTCGAAGGAGTGGCGGCTGCGCCAGCCTAGCGCTCCGAGCTTGTCGCAGTTGAGGGAATAGCGGCGGTCATGTCCGGGCCGGTCGGTGATATGCTGGATGAGGCTGTACGGCTTGCCCAGCAAATCGAGGATCATGCGGGCCATGACGATGTTCTCCGTTTCCACGCCGGTACCCAGATTGTAGGTCTCGCCGGGCACGCCCTGATGCAGCACCACGTCAATCCCCTGGCAGTGATCCAGCACGTACTGGTAGTCCCGCTGTTGCCGCCCGTCGCCGTAGAGGGGCAGGGGAATGTCGTCAATAGCGTTAGTAATGAAGAGAGGGACGACCTTCTCCGGGTACTGATAGGGGCCGATGTTGTTGCTCCCTCGCGTGATGGTGACCGGCACGCCGAAGCTCACGAAGTAGGCGTAGCACATCAGGTCCCCGCCAGCCTTGGAGGCGGAATAGGGCGAGCGAGTGACCAGCGTGTCCGTTTCCAGGGAGGAGCCTTCCAGCACCTGACCGTAAACCTCGTCGGTGGATACCTGATGGACCCGTTGCAGGCCGAACTTGCGGGCCGTTTCCAGCAGCACGTAGGCGCCGTAGACAGCGGTCTGGATGAAGCTGCCCGGCTCCATGAGGGAGCGGTCCACATGGGTGTCGGCGGCGAAATTGACAACCGCGTCAATATCATGCTCCTGCACGACAGCTTCCACTTTCGCTGCGTCACAGATGTCGCCGTGCACGAAACCATAGCGCGGGTCGTCCTTGACATCCAGCAGATTGTCTAGATTGCCCGCGTACGTCAACTTGTCATAGACGATGACGTGGTAGTCGGGGTATTTGTCCAGCATGTAGCGAACGAAGTTGGAGCCGATGAACCCGGCCCCGCCGGTAATGAGCAGATTCTTCAAGG